>PBBE01000034.1 GCA_002716485.1 Actinomycetota bacterium | reverse complement strand
TCAAAAAGAATCTCCCGCAACGTGGATCAAGGTTACTGATTTAATAATGGAGAAGCTTTTTCAAAGTGAACAAGAGTTACATCCTCGTAAGGCAGAATTAGCTCAGTATCTTAGAGGTTTGGCTGAGAATAAAAATAAGCAATTAGCCTCTCGTCATTTTACTGATAAAAATATTGGTAGTGCAGCAGGCATTGGTAGCAAAAAAGTCTGTGAGCAGTGGCGAACAAATAGTGCGATTCTGATAGCAGGAAAGAACTCCCATTTGGAGACTTTTGAATGGGTTAAATCAATTCATAACAAAGGTTCACTGGCACTATTGACTCAATGGCCAAATACGGACCGTCAATGGATTGAAGCTTTAGTTAGTAAGCTCAATAATGAAGGAATTCCCTATGGGTTGCGCTTATGCCATCATCCTCTAACGGGTCCATCTGAAGGTACTTTGATATCAAGTGTAGACAAAAGTTTGTGCCGTTTGGTGCTTCTTGAAGGTTATTTAAGGCCGCCTGATTTTGTGTCGAACATTGATTTACCTTTGGCCGCTGTTCTTGTTAGTCATGATCAAGCTAATATATGGTCTTCGACAAATTGTAAACTTTTCATATTACAAGGTGATGCCCCCGGGGCTAAACTTCATCGCTCTTCTTCTCAAATGATCGAGCTTATTGGTCGTCACTCGCTCAATGGTAAATTTTGGGGGGCAACTGATGTACTTACCCCTTTTGATGCTGAAGATTGTCTTCGACGTGGGGCAGATTTCTTACTTTTAGATGGTCTATGTGAGTGGGTTAGCGATAATGCTTGGAGTGAATCGTTGCGTTCAGAATTAAGGAACATTAAAGATTCACAAATTCAGCTGCTTCCTGATCCTGATTATTTTGACTTGGGAACCCAGTCAGCCTGTCTCGTTTTAGACCGTGAGCGTGCATTTCGAATTAGAAAATTGGGAGATTGCTCAGGAGAAAATATAGAAAAGCAGTTTTTAGAACTTCTCGAGATTGAAGGCTTGAAGATAGATGATATGATTTCTTGCCTTACTCAAGGTCGAGCAGTGCATTTTGCTCATCATTTTTCTCAGTCGAACCGCTCGGATTGGAATCGTAAAGACTGGCAATTAATTTTACGTGCTTATTTTTTGGAGTCACAGTTAAAACCCGCTTATGTAAAGGTTGATCCAACGGTGCCACGTCTTTTCCATTGGTTGGGCGATTTTCAAAATGATAATTGGTCTGTTTCTTTGGTGATTGAAAACTTTATTCAGGCTATACAAAGGTAGTAGATCTGATTAGCTTTTATGCTCATCGAAACTTTTCTGGATTGGTTTCGTAATTTAGAGATGTTGTGAAGTAACACATATGTTGCTGTTGTTCGAAGTTTATCATGGCTCTATTGAAAAGCATTTATTGGTTAGTATTAGTTATTCTTGGTGGAATGACAGTTTTATATGGTTCAGAAGAGCGATCATTCTCTTTTAGAATTGCAGGTTGCAACTTAAGTAGTCAATTGTCCAAAAACCAACAGGATACTACCATATTCATTGCTTATGGATTTTTGGAAAGGCAAATTTCACAACGTTTGCTTGAAGCGGGAATTAAACCAGCCAATGAGTCGGGTCTTAAATTTGTTGAATTCAACGGAGCTAATCTAATCATTCGCGGCGTTCAAGGCCCCGTTCAATTTAAGGCTTCAATTGACACTCGCTTTTACCAGTATGTTGAGCAGAAGGAAGAGAATGTTATTCATCTGGATTTTATTCTCACCACGGGCCGTGAACGAAGAGATTTCTTCGATGGTTTCCTAGATTTGATTACTTTACCTGTTGGTCTTGTTTTTGAGGCAGTCCTGAATGTTGTATTTGCCGCCACTCACATAAAGACTGATATGAGTGATTATTTAGAAATCGACGTAAAAGGTAGTGGTGGAGCGGGTTCTTTTTTTAAGCGTATCGGCGCCGCTTTTGTAAATCTTTTTCTGCCAGGAGAGCAGCAGGTTAAAGTGGAGCGCAGAGGGCATATAGAATTTCGCTTGAATAAAGCCAAAGAGTTGCTTAATAAAGTACGTAATTTAGAAATTGGTTATGATGATCAGGGGATGTTGGTATATTTCTATGATTAGAATTCAGTGGACTCCATTATTAATTCTATTGACTAGCTTGGTATGTTTGCAAGCGAAAGGTCGCGTAGCTTTGGAGCTAAGTGATCGAGGTTTTTCTCACATTATCAACAAAGCTATAAAAAAAATTGATAGCTCGCTACACACGACCATTTCTTTTCGAGAAATGAGCCCGAATGTTCCCAAATTGGATAATTTCGTACCGACTGGTTCACTCACTTATAGAGTTAGTATCAATTCAAGAGAGTTGAATTTAGACTCTTTAGAGGCTTTTAGTAATAAGGAGCAGATTAAGGTTACTTTGGATGCTTTGCGTGATGTACGTCAAAAGCTAATTGCTAATTCAGTTCGTCGTTTACATGCAGAAATCACTGTACTGATTGCAGTGACTCAGAGTGTTGAGAATATTAATATAAAAGCGAAACTTTTTCCGAGTCGTTTGAAAATTTATGCGGACAAAAGTGGGGACTCGGGAAAAGAAGTAAATGCTCTTCTAGATTTCTTAAAGAACTTGATTTTGAGTCGGTGCCAAAATTTTTTGTTGGAAGGTATTGCTAACAAATACTTTAAAACTGATTTAAAACTAGGAGAGATAGCTACCATTAGCGCTTTTGAATTGCCTGAAACTAAAATGCTACGTATTGATTATCACATGGGTAAAATAAATCAGCTAAATCCACTTCGTTTTGAGGATGTTCATACGAGCAATGGCAGCCTTCATATAGTGGGTTCAAGTTTAGGAAAAGGCCGTCAATGGGATTAAAATTGAAAGATCTAAATAGTATCAGATTTCTTTCATCGGTCTGGGTTATTGTGGTGGCCAGTTTTGCTATTTTTGTTTCCGGTAATTGGGCTGATGAGCAAGACTATTTTTCTGGTCTAGAGGCGTCAACTAGCGAAAAGCTTGTTGGAGATGAAAAAAGTTTTCGTATTCTGGAAGACTTTAGTTTCAAACCCTTTTCAGAGAATCTTCCGAGTGAGCACCAAGTTTATAGCTATGAGTCTTACTTTAAAGGTGTGCGGCCAGATATTGGTGTTCGCATTGGGCGTAATACTGTGCATAAATGGTCGCATCGTTTATTACAGGGCTCCAAGTCGCCGGTGCGCTATGTGAGATATGAAATTTTACAAGACTATCTGGATATTGTAGTTACTGTGGATTACGAATATTTTGCTGATAGACCAAGTTTGAATCTTGTATCGCCTGCATGGGCACCTGGTGAGGTATTTAAAGATATAGACGAGCGTAAATCCTATGATAAATCGAAAGACTCCGATGAGCCTTTTGTATTTGATATAAGGTTTCGATTGAGATTTCCACTTGTAGGTTATCAAAATCCGGACACCTCGGGATCACTGAATACGGTCTACATGGAATTTACCAAGCAGGCAATTCAAACCTATTATCTAAAGGATTTTGAGACTTATCTTAATCTTTCTGAGAAAAGAGTAGCTCAAATCGAAAAGAAATCCTCGTTGAGAGCGGATCAGTCCTACGGTAGTAATCTAAGTCCCGATGGAAAGTTAGCAAAGGCTAATGCTGAAATAAAAACACTGATGAATACTCTAGATAGAAAAGGTTCTTTGTCATCCTCTCAGCTTCAAAGATTGAAGCAAATACAAGCGTTCCTGAATGGAGAAGACAATTTACAAACTATCGACGAATCTATGCGCCAAGTAGTGCGAAGTATCGAAAATTTTAAATCTAGCTGCTTGTTGCCGATTGTGCCTTCTGCTTCTGCAGTCAAAAGTTTACTCGAAGAAGCAACTAGACAAAAAGTTTTTGCCCAGTACCTTGTGATGGAGGTAATTAGCTATGATAATCAGGCGGGCGGTGTTCTTAAAGTCTCAGGATTGAATAGGGTGATTGAACCTAATCTTCCTCAGGTTGATATATATTTTGTTGGAATCGATCAAAGTACGGAGAGTAAAGCACAATATTTTGGTACAGAAGTAAGTAAATTATTTATTGCAGCAAGAATGCGTTAGGAAAGTAGATTTGAGCTCTTGGATTAAATTAATTTGTTTAATTGTATTTTCAGCTTTGAGCACTTCAAAAGTTTTAGCTTCTAGTCTAGAGCTTGAGCTTAATAGAAAGATGATCAATCATTTTACAAATTACTTATCTAGTACTCAGGATAATATAGAAGGAGTGCTCTTCGATCTCAGTGCAGATCGTTTTGTAGTTACGGCTATTTTTGAGGGTCAAAATTTTTCCATGCTTAACTGGATTAAGCCGACTTTACGTCCGGGAGAAATATTTCTATCGGCGAGTCAACGAACGGGTAAAGTGAGTAGTTTAGATGAAAAAGATTTTGTGGTTGTAGTTAAGGTCGAATGTGATTTATTTTCAAAATCTTCGGATTTGGATTCTGTCTATCTTAAATTTCAGCAGCCAAAAGTGGGCGCATATTATCGGCAAGATTTACATGAATATAGAAAAAAACAGTTAGAGTTGGGGAAAATCCTTGGAAGATACGATTCCCTACAATCCAGTTTAGATAGGATTAATGGGAAATTGAAATCCTTAAAATCAGACCATTTGGATAGCCAATTAAGTTTAACTGCACAGAAACTAGAGGTTCGCAAGCAATTGAATCATCTAGGGGGTGAGCTAGATGCTTTAAATCGCCAATTAGTGCGGTTCTCAGGTTCTTATTTGAGTGTGTTACCTAGCGATAACACAATCCAGGATGCAATAAAATCCTTGGATGGGAATGTAAATGGCGATTCAATTTTACGAGAAGTTTTTGGCCGTTTTAATGAAATGGATGTTGCTCATCCCAAGCTTGATATTAAATTAATGGGCAATATCAGCAGGCGTTCAGGGACTATACGGGTTGGTAATATTGGTGAGTCATTAATCGGAATAGTGCCAGGCCTGAAGGTAAAAAAGTTAAGAATTAGGAGTAAGGCAACGGAAGCTCATACTTCTTCAGGATTACGTACACAAAATCATATCCTTAGTCTGGAAGCCGATGTGATCAATGTTAGAGGGAGTAAATAATGAAAAAAGCTGTACTATTAAAGTTTAGTTTGTTATTGATGCCTTTTCTTCTAGGTTTGGATTACAGCGAAGATCCATTTGAAGAATTGAATAGTTCGGGGTCTTCGATGCCTGATGAACAAATCGTGGGCCAAAATAATGTTAGTGACCGATACGTTGTAATTGATAAGCAATTTTGGAATGGAAATTACAGTAAATTAATTGAAGTGGAGTCCTTTGATAAAAACTTTCCACCAGCTAATTTTCCAGCACAGACTGATTTTTTTATAAAATTTGATGACGAAGTTATTAATAGTTTTAGTGATCATATGGTGAGCAGTAAGGTACCTCTGATTCATGATATGTTTTACAGTTTGCGTGGTGATAGATTGAGGGTGACGACCCTACTTCGATATTCTGAATTGAATAAGGTAAAAGCCCTTAAAGGACTCATGGAACTGAGGGGCTCAGCGGAGCGCAAAGCTAAGGGTGATATTGCTATACTGGGTATTGATGTTACTTTGAAGATATTTAATAAGGAAAATGAATCAAACTCTGTGTTTCTAACTTTTAGCGATCTAAGATCCTATCGGTTTTGGAGAGATGGGCGTGATAGCAAAAAAGCTGGAGATAGGTTAAACGAAAAAATATTTTTGGGCTACGTAAAGTCAGCGGCTGGGGAAGCTGAAGTAAAAAACTTTGAGATCGATATTGAACAATTAGAAAAAAAACAAAGTACTTTAGAGTCTGAGGGAAAATATAAGGAAGCTTTAGATATTGCAAATCAGTTGAAGGACTTACAGAAAAAAGCTGAACTAATAAGAATTGTTGAAGATCGTTTTGATACTCAAATTTCTTTGAAGCCCAAGTTTATTGGTACTCTGATTGAGTTTATGAAGCAGTCAGATATTTTTAACAAATATCTAAATGTGGCTCATTACCATATCTTGGAGGGCAGTGGCAAAAAGAAGAACTCTATTCAAGCAATTAAGTTAAGTAGGCTCGACAAAGCTTTGCAGATTGCTCTACCTGATGTAGAAATCAATTACGTGGCGATAAAACAGGGATCAATGAGTTTAACTGGCAGAGTTGTTCATTAAGTATAAGTCAGTCTCTACTTAAGAGCCCAGCGTACCATCATTTGCACTTGATTGAGGGGCACTTTATTTTCGATTCTTTCTACTATATCAATGGGATTAGAGCCTTTTTCGGCTTCGCTTAAGACTTTTAAGCTTAGACTTAAGCGACTAAATGGATATAAAATATCCTCAGGCCAATCACGAAATGCAGTTCTATAGTATTTTTTGAGATAGTAAAGTAGTTTGGCATACTCAGTCCAATTGTCCTCAAGCCATATTTCTAATTTGGGCTCGAGAAAGTAAAGGGCATACCCTACGAGATAATTGTCACTATGATGAGGCATGTCATGCAGTAATAGTTGCAGAGTGACTAAGCATTCGGGTAGTTCCTCTGCTAAGTCAGTAAGATGTCGGATAACTAATTCCCCATGAAATTCAAATCCAGAAATATTTTTTTTCTGGTCTCTTGTATCGTACATGTCTTGAATGAGAGTTCGTATTTTTTGTCGAGGTGAATTATCACTAATTTGTCGAGCTTCCATGGCAATTTCAGCTCCCCAAGCCTTACTGATTTCTTTGTAGTGGGAAATCAGATCTTGAAAAGTTTTTTTTTCGCGACTTTTTTCGATCTCACCGGGGGCCTTACAATAGTAAAAAATAAGGCTATATTGACGACGTTGTGACTCGACTCTTTTGCGAAATTCTTCTCTTTCAGCGACTCTTTTATACTGAAGGTAATATTCTAAATATTCACGTCGGCGCAATGGATCGATTAAGGTTTCATAAGCTTCTTGGACCTCAATAAATTTTTGTCCAGATTTAATCTTCGGATCCTTATTTTGATCTGGGTGTGTTTTTTTAGCTTTAGTTTTGTAGGCTCGCTTGACTTCGACCGGACTGGCAGATGGCATTATTTCTAAGATTTCGAAATAGTCTTTGAAAGTGTTTTTTGTTGTCATTGTATTCCGATTGTAATCCACTAAAAATTGGAACGCCACATAAACCAATTCTGGTAAGCATTTTCCTACTTGGAACGTAGTACAGTCTTTTGACAAGAGCCCAATAACCTTTGTAGAATCGGCGTGGCTGAGATCGGGAAATTAAAATTATGGCTCAACATTTGGAGATTAAGCATGAAATGGCTACTACGTTATATTAGCTCGTCAATTGGCAAAAAACATGTCATGGCATTGACGGGCATGGCTCTATTCGGTTTTTTGCTTACTCATCTTGCAGGGAACTTTTTGTATTTTTTAGGTCCTGAGATTTTCAATAAGTACGCTCATGCTCTGACTAGTAGCCCGCTAATATATCCTGCAGAAATTGGTTTGATTACGATTTTTGTTATCCACATAATCTTTGCTTTCTGGACCCAGTCGGATAATAAAAGTGCTCGCAAGCAGGCTTATGCAGTTCCACTTGCCGAAGAGCACGCCAAGCTTTCGTCGAGTTTCATGCTACTAACAGGTATATGGATCATATTGTTTGTAATTATTCATGTGGGCGGAATCAAATTTGGCTCATATATACCCTATGATTTAGCAGGTGAAGAGATCAGAGATCTTTACCAAACTGTAAGTACGTATTTTAAGACTCCTGGAACTATCATATTTTATGTGGTCAGTATGGTTATACTTGGTGTTCATTTGAATCATGCTTTTTGGTCAGCTCATCAATCTGTGGGACTTTCTCATCGAAAATACACACCTATACTTAAAGGTTTATCAATAGCTATTGCAATAGGTTTAGCTTCCGGATTTATTCTAGTTGTATTTGCGGCTGCACTATCGAAAGGAGCTGCATAA
Organism: Actinomycetota bacterium; assembly: GCA_002716485.1. GTDB lineage: Bacteria > Margulisbacteria > Marinamargulisbacteria. Next base: position 6,804 of record PBBE01000034.1, on the reverse strand, counting down.
TGTTAGATTCCAAAATACCATCAGGCCCTTTATCGGAAAAATGGACTGAGCATAAGGGCCATTGCAAACTCATAAACCCTGCTAACAAGCGTAAGTTTGAAGTGTTGGTGGTTGGTACTGGATTAGCAGGTGCCTCAGCCGCAGCATCTTTGGCGGAGCTTGGCTATAATGTGAAAGCTTTTTGCGTGCAAGATAGTCCGCGTCGGGCGCATTCCATAGCCGCTCAGGGTGGTATCAATGCGGCGAAAAATTATCAGAATGATGGTGACAGTGTTTGGCGATTATTCTACGACACTATTAAAGGTGGAGATTACCGAAGCCGTGAAGCTAATGTGCACAGGCTTGCTGAAGTCAGCGTTAATATAATAGATCAGTGCGTCGCACAGGGTGTTCCATTCGCACGTGACTATGGCGGTTTGTTAGACAATCGTTCGTTTGGAGGAGCCCAGGTCTCAAGAACTTTTTATGCTCGTGGGCAGACTGGCCAGCAGCTACTTTTAGGTGCTTACTCGGCATTATCTAAGGAGATAAACCGAGGAGCTGTGGAAATGTACGCACGCCGTGAGATGATGGATTTAGTAGTCGTCGATGGAAAAGCTCGAGGGATTGTCTGCAGAAACTTGGTTACTGGAAAGATTGAATCTTATGCTGGTGATGCTGTGCTTTTGTGTACGGGTGGATATGGTAATGTCTTCTATCTTTCTACAAATGCTATGAATAGTAATGTTACTGCAGCTTGGCGTTGCCATAGGAAGGGTGCATATTTTGCCAATCCTTGTTATACGCAGATTCATCCAACCTGCATTCCTGTGTCTGGCGATCATCAGAGTAAACTGACTTTGATGAGTGAGAGTTTACGAAATGACGGTAGGGTGTGGGTACCAAAAAACAAAGGAGATAAACGACCGGCTTCGCAAATTCCTGAGAACGAACGCGATTATTACTTGGAGAGAAAATATCCTTCATTCGGAAATTTAGTACCACGGGATGTGGCGTCGCGTAATGCCAAGCAGGTTTGTGACGAGGGGCGTGGAGTTGGAGATACTGGTTTGGCGGTTTACTTGGACTTTAGAGATTCAATCCAAAGGTTAGGAGCCGATACAATTTCGGCCCGTTATGGAAATCTTTTTCAAATGTACGAAAGAATTACGGGAGAAGACCCATATAGTGTTCCTATGAGAATTTTCCCTGCGATTCACTATACGATGGGTGGTTTGTGGGTAGATTACAATTTAATGAGTAATCTTGAAGGTCTGCATGTGCTGGGCGAGGCAAACTTTTCAGATCATGGTGCCAATCGACTAGGTGCTAGTGCACTTATGCAGGGGCTGGCTGATGGATACTTTGTTATTCCCTATACTTTGGGAATTTACTTGGCAGGAGCAACCCTACCAGAGGTCGACGAGACTCATGATGCCTTCAAGGAGGCGGTTGACAGCGTACAGAAAGCTACCAAAAAACTTCTGGGTATCAATGGCTCCAGAACTGTCGATGATTTTCATAAACGGTTGGGCCGAATGGTTTGGGATAATATTGGAATGTCTCGTAATAAAGAGGGTTTGAACGACGTATTGCAAAAAATACCCAAACTTCGTGAAGAGTTTTGGTCGGATGTCAGAATCACTGGTTCCGGGGAGCAGCTTAATGCAGAATTGGAAAAAGCTGGCCGAGTGGCTGATTTTCTTGAATTAGGCGAGCTAATGGCGCAAGATGCGCTGGCTAGAACAGAATCTTGTGGAGGTCACTTTCGAGAGGAAAGTAAGACTGAGGAGGATGAAGCAAAGCGTGACGATGAAAACTTTTGCTTCGTATCAGCTTGGGAATATACGGCTACTGGGAAAAAAGCCAAGTTACACAAGGAGAAACTGACGTTCGAGAATGTCGAGTTAACTCAAAGGAGTTATAAGTAATGAGTTCTAAAGCCATGAATTTAACCCTCAAAGTTTGGCGTCAAACGGGCCCCAATGAAACTGGGAAACTGGCAACTTATGAGTTGCAAGGAGTTTCTCCTGATATGTCTTTTCTTGAAATGATTGATATGTTAAATGCTCGACTAATACAAGAGCGAGAGGATCCAATAGCATTTGATCATGATTGTAGGGAAGGTATTTGCGGCATGTGTTCTATGGTAATTAATGGAACTCCTCATGGCCCCGAAAAAGCGACCACTACCTGTCAATTGCACATGCGTAAATTCAGTGACGGTGACACTATTGTTATTGAACCTTTTAGAGCCGATGCCTTTCCAGTAATTAAAGACCTGTCCGTTGATCGATCAGCTTTCGATCGTGTTATACAAGCCGGTGGGTATGTATCGGTGAAGACCGGTGGATCTCCCGATGCTAATGCTACGCCAATTCCCAAAAAAGTGGCAGATGAAGCTTTTGAAGCTGCAGCATGTATAGGTTGTGGTGCCTGCGTTGCCGGATGTAAAAATGCATCAGCCATGCTTTTCGTATCGGCCAAAGTTTCGCAGTTAGCTCTGCTGCCTCAAGGTCAGTCCGAAGCGGCGACACGTGTAATCAATATGGTAAGCAAAATGGATGAGGAAGGCTTCGGTAATTGCACCAATACCGAAGTTTGTGAGGCTGTATGTCCAAAGGAAATTTCCGTACGAAATATTGCACGTATGAACCGAGAGTACCTAAAGGCTACAGTACTATCTGAAGATTAAATGGTCTCGGCATGGATGGTAAGCGTCATGAATGACGGACTCTATTTTTTGAGGAAGAATGGGTCGTAGGAAGAAGCGTATACAATTTTTGGTCGGAACTGAGCGAGATGTAGTTGCCGGTCAAATGAATTGGAAGGGCCGTTTTGTCACTCAGATGGAGGAAGGAAGAGCTCTTGTAAGTGGAGCTTACCCTGGTTTTCCTTGCCGCGTAGAATTTGGTAGAACTCGGAAAAAAGATATCAAAGCTCGAGTTGTTGAGTATATTAACAAGCCTGCTTATGCCACTGACCCTCTTTGCGATCAGTTTAATATTTGTGGTGGATGTAGTTTGCAGCATTTCAATTACGAGGCACAATGTAAGCAAAAGAAAGATTTGTTCGTGCGAGATAACGGATTGCTAGTAGAAAAACTTTCAGAAGTCAAAGATCTCAAGTTTCACTCTGCTCCTGCGGATTTCCATTATCGTAACAAGATGGAATTCAGCTTCATACAGCACAAGGGAGGAGAGAAAAGCTTAGGACTTCATGAGCAAGGTCGTTTTCAGTCTGTTTTATCTCTAGAGACTTGCTGGATACAGCATCCTTGGATGGATAAGGTATTTAAATTAGTAAGTTCTTGGTTTGAATCTTCTAATATTTCTGGTTATAACCCTTGGAGTCATGATGGCATTCTTAGACATTTGGTTTTGAGGGGCTCTTCTGATCAAAAACAAGTTTTGGTAAATCTTGTGGTGACTCGTTCTGTCGATCAGTTAAAGTACTTGTATGACAGTCTATTGAGTTTACCGGAAGTGGCTGGCGTTTATGAAACGATCCATGCCGGAGTAGCAGATGCTGTAAAGTATGATTCTATTCGTCATCTGGGAGGGAAACTCGCTTTACGTGAAAAAGTGGGTCACTGTTTATTCGATGTGGGTCCGCGATCTTTTTACCAAACAAATTCTGAAGGTATGTTCGTTCTTTATGATGCTATAGAGAACTTACTACTGAAATCTGTCTTACCAGGTCTAAATAGCGGTCAGCCAAAGTTGTTGGATTTATACTGCGGAGCAGGCAGTATAGGTATTTTTTTATCAAGACATTTCACTCAAGTTTTGGGAATTGAAGAAGTTGAAGAAGCGGTTGAGTTAGCAAAAACTAATGCTCGATTGAATAGCGTTAATAACTTAAAAGTCTTTCAAGGGCAGGTTGAGCATAGCCAGGAATTGTTAAAATTAATGGATGGAACAGACGTATTGATTGTAGACCCACCTCGCTCAGGGTGTCATCCGAAAGCGCGGCAATGGATTAGGCAATTAAAAATACCTTGGCTGATTTACGTTTCTTGTAACCCTAAAACTTTGCAAGAGAATATTAGGGATTTTATGGGCTTGGATCAGGATTCTAAATTATCTGGTAAGTACGAACTCATGGATATGGAACTAGTGGATCTGTTTCCTCAAACGCCTCATCTAGAATCTATAAGTCTTTTGCGGCTAAGGGATGAAACTTAGGATTTCATCAATTTGATCTACTGGTGTTCCCGTAAATTGAGAATCTAGATCTCTAGCTATACTAATCTGCTCATCAGATTTCGCGCGATTACCTTGTACGAAGTATGCGTAGGCTAACATAGCATGAGCCTCTGCATTAGTAACTCCAACGTTATAACGATCTATGAAACTAAAGGAACCCGCACTGGAGCTAAGGCCCTCTAAAACTGTGACAGCTTCATCAATGTCAGAACGCTCCCCTTTAGAGATAAGCGCTCCTGCCAGCCCAACACGAGCCTCAGGTTGTGCTGAATTTTTTTCAAGTGCTAGTCTGAAATCACTTATACCATGACTGGAGCCATTAAGTTTAACTTCTGCCCATCCACGACCAGCATAGGCTTCAGAAAGATCGTGTGCGGTTGCATCTCCGCTTCCTATTGTTTGATTAAATAGAGTTTTTGCAGCGGAATAGGAGGAATCTCCAAAAGTATTCCAGGCAGCAGCATTTTTTTCTGCTGCTCCGGAAAGAGGTAGCCCCAAATCACTATTGGCCCCATCCAAACTATCACCACCGGGAGCAGCGCCACAACCAATCATTAACAGGCCCAATATCATACATAATAAGGTTTTTATTAATGGATTTCTTTTTTCCATTTTTATCTCCAGCATTAATTAAGAACTACCACTTTCATTGTCTTTTTCAAAGTGCGAGTTTCTTCCACTAGTTTAATCCTGAGGAAGTAAACGCCGCGGTGCACAATGTCACCAGACGTATTTATAAGTGGCCATTGGTACTTTTCTCGCATTGTATTCATGTCCAGGCTTTCCGAATAAACTCTATCACCAGCGGAATCGTATATATACATTTCGGCAGCTTTAGGTATAAAATTTGTACGAATTTCATAATTCAGTGTTTGTCTGGCGGGATTTGGATAAACATAAATCTGAGCCTGAGGAGTCCCTTGCAACGCAATATTGATGTTTTTTGACAAGCTTTTATTGCCAGCTAAATCAACAAGTTCAAGTTGCCCATCGGCCTCACCAAATTCATGACCGACTTCATTTAATTTCACATCTAGATATCCATTATCTTGATTGTTTAATGGGTTTCTTTTTCCACGAAAAATAAAAGCACTCTTATTGAAATCAATGCCGGAACCATTTTCGGCCACTTCGAATTCTAATTTTTGACCAATTTGTCTAGGTTGACCTACTATTTTCGGTGCTTGATTATCGATCATTAAAGCCATGGGGCCGAGGTATTTACTTTTAGCTTGAAATGCATTTTGTTTAACTCTTGCAACTCCCATATGTCGCCATTTTGAACCATTGTGAACGTACAATCCAAGTTTGCTTTGGGAGCTGGCGATTCTGGAGTTGGCGCTAGATAATAAAGATCCGGTGACTGTAGACTCTTTTAGTAATGGTAGCAATTGGGGGCTACTATCTAAAGGCTGAATAAGTTCAAGTTCTTTTGGATATGCTGATACGGCTAATGCTGTGGCAGGAATTACTAAGATTTCTTGTTTTTTGGTTGTTGATCCCGAAGGAATATCTATTTTCAATAATGAGGTGAGAATTTGTTGAGGAGGTCCCGGAAAAATATCTGCAATAGTAATAAAGAAAGATCGAGAGTTGGTATTGCCATATTTATCTTCACCCGTAATGACCATAGTGAAATTATTATTATTAACAAGACTTAGATTAAAATTTACTGCAAAAGATTCTTTGGTCAATCTAAGGGGATCAAGAGCGACTTCACGATTGCGGCTATCGATTAGAACTACAGAGGGAGCGTCTGGTATCTCCGTGGCTCGACCTCCATCAGATATGAATCCTTTGATTACAAAAATTAAATCCTCATTGTCTACAGGATTGGAGAAGAACTTAGCTTCAAAATGAGGTCCTGTATAAATTTCAAATAATGAGATTCCAGAATCAATTGGAGCTAAAGAGTTGGTTGCGAGATCTTCTCCATTCATTGCATGTACTCTTACAAAGCCCTGCAAGCTTTGATTATTTGGCGACGGGGCTTCTAATTCGGCTTGTGCAGTTAGTGTGTTTTCGAAAAAGGATAGAACTTGGAGAGGAATTGCTTGACCCTGAGTACCTTCAATAGGTCGTAATTCTAAACTTGGGATTTTGTTTACGTTCATTGCTTCACTGAACGAAATTATGAAGCGAGTAATTCCTTGAGTAATTCGTCCCTGTGATTCAGGAGAGGGGTCTTGGAGTTGTATGCTAGTGATTTTTGGTTGGGTTTGATCTACGGTGAAGTTGGTATTGAGAGTCGCAGGCCCTTTATTTCCCAGACTGTCAACAGCTCTGATATTCCAGCTATATAAACCTTCTCCTTCACCTAGAGCAGCAATGTTAACTGTGGTATTTAGACCGTTTACATTAAAATTATTACGATTTTGATTAGGTGTTATTATCTCCAGTTCATAGGATATTGCATCTTGAACTGGTGACCAACCAAAACTTACGAAAAATAGGTCTGTACTGGCTCCATTGTACGGAACGGATTTCTCAGGGATATCTAAATGATCTGCTATCATTTTTGCCCGGAAGGTGTAATCGCGATAATTTCCGGCTTTATCGTATGCTCGAAGTGTAATATGAGTATTGGTATCAATATTTACATTTAGATTTAGATTGT
>PBBE01000033.1 GCA_002716485.1 Actinomycetota bacterium | reverse complement strand
TGCCAAGACCAAACATGCCTGAGAATAAGATTCCCATTACTGCATCTTCTTTGATTCGAGTATGGGCACTTAGGTATCCGGTTAGTAGGGCACAAAATAACCCTGATATAAATGCGCCTATTATCAAGGGGATATTAATAACATAGGCAATGGCAATGCCGGGTAAGACGGAATGAGACACCGCGTCCCCCATTAAAGACCAGCCTTTGAGAATAAGATAACAAGAAAATATCGCACAACTAACCCCAATAAAGATCGCAGCGATGAGGGCCCTTTGCATGAAAGGATGGGATAAAGGCTCTAAAAAAAGGGTAAAAATCACTTCCATTAGATAGTCCTTAATTTTTTCTGGGATCGTTTGTTAACCAAGAGTCCATGTTTAGGGGCAAGGATAAGACTGAGTAGAAAAAGACTGGTTTGGAGACAAACAATTAATCCGCCTGGATTGGCATCCAGAAAATAACTTAGATAGGTTCCCAAGACACAAGTTAAGGTGCCAATAAGTACGGAGATAATAATGAGGATCCCAAAGCGGTCGGTATATAAATACGCGGTGGAACCAGGCGTCACTAATAATGCAATAACCAAGCAAGCACCCACTGTTTGAAGTGCGGCTACTGTAGCTGCACTTAGTAAAGTGAAAAACAGGACCTTAAGCGCATTGGCTCTGATTCCAATACTTTTGGCATGGGCATCATCAAAAAAGACCAACATAAAGGCTTTCCAGTTAATGAGTAAACATAGGCAAGAGATCAATGAAATGATGATGACTTGGAGCCGGTCTATGGGAGAAATGGCCAATATATTTCCTAAAATAATGCCTTGGATATTAATGGCGGTAGGCTTGATTGAGATGAGGAGTAAGCCTAGTGCAAAAAATGTCGTAAATATCAGACCAATAACGGCATCTTCTCTTAACTGTGTTTTTTGCTTGACTATATGCATGCTAAGGGCCGCTAATAGACCTGAAAAAAAAGCCCCTATTGCATAGGGTAAATTTAATAAATAGGCGAGGGCCACGCCTGGTACAATAGAGTGGGCCAAGGCATCGCCCATTAAGGACCAGCCTTTTAACATTAAGTAGGCAGATAAAAAGGCACAAGTAGCGCCTACCAGTCCTGAGACCCAGATAGCGTTGGCCATGTATGAATAATTGAATGGTTCGAGTAATAGGCTGCTCATTGATGTGACTCAGGTTTGACAATGTTTTGTTGGTCTTCATCTCCGTATAACACCAAGGGCCGTTCGTCATCGGTGATTACAGTCACACTTCGTTTATCTTGGTCTTTATGAATGTTTTTGGCCACAATATGTTGGTGTCTGAGCATAGAACCAAAGGCTTTGGATAAATTTTCTTCTGTAAATGTCTGCTCGATACTACCATGAGCAATGATTTGTTCTTTAATAAGGATCACTTCATCACAAAAGTAGGGGACACTTCCTAAATTATGGGTAGAGACAATGATTAATCGGTTTTGATTAATGAGGGTTTGGAAGAGTTGGATCAAGGCCTCTTCTGTATTCGTGTCTACCCCAGTGAATGGCTCATCTAATAAAATGATATCGCTGCCTTGTGCCAGGGCTCTGGCCACAAAGACCCGTTTTTTTTGGCCGCCACTTAATTCACCGATTTGTCGGTTTTTATAGGCAGTCATTCCGACTTGTTCTAAGGCTTCAGATACCGCCTGTTCATCGTTTCTACTTGGAATCCGAAGTATTCCCATATGGGCGTAACGGCCCATCATCACCACATCTTTAACAAGGATAGGGAAGTTCCAGTCCACCTCTTCTGTTTGGGGGACATAGGTGATTAGGTTTTGTTTAAAGGCCACTTTATTGGCTTGATTTTGTATTAGAACCTGGCCACTTGTGGGTTCCGTTACCCCCATCATGACTTTAAATAAACTGGATTTTCCAGACCCATTGACGCCAATTAAGCCACAAATATGACCTGGATATAGGTCGATATTAATGTCTTTTAAAGCGTGATATCCATTGGGATATGTTAGATTGACTTGATTGACCTTAATGATTGGGTTCATTACTTTAATCCTTCTTGGAATCCTTTGGCGATGGTACTGGTAGTGACTTTGAGAAGATCGAGGTAAGTTGGAACGGGGCCATCTGATTCACTTAATGAATCAACGTATAAGATACCGCCGTAGATGGCATTGGTTTCGGCAGCCACTTGTTTGGCGGCTTTATCTGAGATGGTACTTTCACTAAATACAACAGGGATCTCTTTTTCTCGGACGGTATCAATTACCTTTCGAACTTGTTGAGGGGTGCCTTGTTGATCTGCATTCATTGGCCATAAATAGACCTCTTTCATATTGAGGTCTTTGGCAAGGTAGCTGAAGGCCCCTTCACTGGTGACCAAATATCGCTTTTCTTGATCGATATGTGCCAGGGTTTCTAGAAGTGTTGATCGAATGGCTTGGACTTTGTCTTGGTATTCTTTTGCGTTCCGGTTATAGGTGGCTTTGTTTTGTGGGTCTAATTTTACAAAGGTAGCTCGAATGTTTTCAATATATATGAGGGCGGATTGGGTCGACATCCATGCGTGGGGATTGGGCTTTCCTGTGTAGGCCCCTTCATAAATGGATAGGGGGGTGATGCCTGTAGAGACAACAACACTGGGGACGTTTTGAACATCTTCTAAAAAGCGCTGGAACCATCGTTCTAGGTTCATTCCGTTCCATAATATAACATCAGCGCCCTTTGCGCGGATAATATCTTTGGGAGTGGGTTGATAATCATGAATTTCGGCCCCGGGTTTGGTAATGGATTCAACAATGGCCGCATCACCGGCAATATTTTGAGCGATATCAGCAATAATGGTAAAGGTGGTCACCGCTTTGAATTTGTGTTCCCTATCATTTTTGCTAAAGTTTGGCTCATGGTTTTTATAAGCGATATATCCGATTATTAATGCGGCAACGATTCCTATACCTATTTTTTTATTCATTTTTAAACTCTTTTCTATGTTATTATTGAGTTAGTTTTGAGATTATGAGCGTGTTAAGTCTCAATTTAAGCTTACTTAAAAATATTGAATATGGCAAGGCTTTTGTTGGGTTTATAAAGGGTTGTCTGGTCCAATATTGATGGGTCTTGTTACACTGTTTAAAATTAATAAAAGGAGCTTAAGATGGAAAAAAAGGGATTGGTTTGGCTGCGTCGAGATCTTCGCTTACATGATCATGGGGCCTTGTCTGCAGCAATTCAGGAGATGGATATTCTATATCTTGTATTTGTGTTTGACCCCACCTTTTTAGATCCTTTACGTGCTCAGGGTGCCCGTGATCGCCGAATTCACTTTATTGCTGAGTCTTTATTAGCCATAGCTCAACAACTTGAGGCCTATTCGTTGGGCTTATGTATTTTAGAAGGAGATCCTGTTCACGAAATACCGACCTTTGTTCGCGCGCATAATATTTCAAACCTGTACTTTAATCGTGATTATACGCCCTATGCCAAGGGCCGGGATAATAAGATTAAAAGCATTCTAAAGGACCAGGGTGTTGCAGTGGCTACCTTTAAAGATCATGTGCGTTTTGAATCTGATGAGGTGCTTAAAAAAGATCAGACTGCCTATCGCGTCTTTACGCCCTATGCCAGGCAGTGGCGGTCTTGTTTGGAGCAAGAGTCTCACGGTTTAGATGAGCGGGTCTGTGACTTGTCTCAAGTTCGACCGAATCCGATGCCAAGCCCCTCTAATTTGTCTCAAATTCTTAGTCAAATTCAATTTCAACCTTACCCTGCTTATTTAAAAGGCGGCACTCAAGAGGCAAGATCGGCATTGAATAAATTTTCTTCATTCATTAATGCTTATCATCAGGACCGTGATTATCCTGCCCTTGATCATACTTCTCATTTATCGGTTTATATTCGACATGGCTGTATTTCTATTCGTGAAATACTTAATTTTGCCCTTGACTCTTACCCATCAGAAGGGGCCTTTGTGTGGGTAAATGAATTGATTTGGAGAGATTTTTATCAGATGGTATTGGCACAGTTTCCTCATGTGGTGACGGCACCTTTTAATTCTAAATTTAATGAGTTTATATATCCAGGTGATCCTCAGCACTATCATGCCTGGTGTCAGGGGAAAACAGGGTACCCTATTATAGATGCCGCGATGAGGTGTTTAAATGAAACCGGTTGGATGCATAATCGATTACGAATGATTACAGCCTCTTTTTTTTGTAAGCTTTTATTATTGGACTGGAGAAAGGGAGAGGCGTATTTTGCTCGACATTTATTAGACTATGATTTGGCGTCAAATAATGGCGGTTGGCAATGGTCATCAGGTACCGGCTGTGATGCGGCTCCTTATTACCGGATCTTTAACCCCTATACTCAATCTCGGAAATTTGATTCTAGCGGCACTTTTATTAGAAAATATTGCCCTGAGCTTGCTCATCTTGACTCAAAACAAATTCATACGCCTGTCTCTTTGCCTACTTATTCAAGACCGATTATTGATTATCGTTCACAACGTGAACAATCCTTATTATCCTATCAACTACTTAAATGATTTATTTAAAAACTTTATTCCATAAACCTTTTAATAGTTTCCCTGCGTCAGGCATTTCTGGTCGAGATTGGTGCCATGTTTGGGTTTGGGTATTAAAGTAGTAATTAAAGACAAAGCGGTGTTGGGATGAAGGGTCCCAGCCGCCCAATCGTCCAAAGCGAGCATCTTGGATGATGATATGATCCTGATCTTTAGCAATCACATAGAGCCCTTTGTTAATTTGAATGAGTTGTTGGACATCTGCTCGGTTTAGAATGGGTTGAAGCGCGATTGAATTTTGAGGAATGGGTGATGATAATTGAATGTGCTTGATTGGGTCCCATAGACGGGCGTATGCCATGATCAGTTCGTCCTGGTCTGTTCGGGCTGTAACGGCCCAAAAAAGGGTGTTAAATGGGGTGGGCCTAACAATTTTTTGGATGATGGGGATTGCTTGTTCATCCAATTTACGTTGGAATTGATGCGTCATATATTGTTGGGCAATAATGGCAAAGAGCATATAGGTAGAGGTGATGATTAGACCCCATTGAATTGGGGCTGTGTTTTTACTTTTCCATGTCATGATACAGCCTATTAATAAAGGGATGCTGAGTAAAGGGTCGATGATGAAAAGGGCGTCTAGACTAAATCGAGTGGGGTTTGGCCATAAGATTTGCGTGCCCCAGGTGGTCATTAAATCTAAAAAAATATGGGTAATGAAGGCCAATATCCAAAATATTAACCAGCGCTGAAAAGAAATGTTCCATTTAATGAATCGTTGGCACAGCCATGCGAGTAAAAATGGCGCGGTTACGCTAAATAGTAAGGAATGGGAGATGCCTCGATGATGAGATAGCTGGGTAATGACTGAGCTATTCATTAATGGAATGACATCTAAGTCAGGTAGGGTGCCTGCAAATGATCCGATAAGGGTCCCTTTGCCTTTTTCTTTTTTGCCAAGGACAAGTTGGCCCATGGCTGCGCCCATTAATAGTTGCGTTAAGGAATCCATTTACTTAGTTTAGAAAACAAAGCCTATGGTGTAAAGCTCTCTTTAGAGTCGATGTCTTTCTTTAATTGCTTGCTCTATATATTCTTTGTATACTATCTGTATGAATTCCATTTTTAGCGTCTTTCAACGAGTGATTTTAACGTTGATATTCATTAGCACTCCTATAGTTGCCGAAATAGTGGGTTCTGGGGCGAGTTTTCCTTACCCTTTTTTAAAATCAATATTTAAGGAATATAGTGCTCAGACAAACATTCCTATTCAATATGAGCCTCACGGATCTAAAAATGGCTATGTAGATCTTAAAGAGCAACGGGTAGACTTTGCAGGTATTGATTTATATTTAAGTGACTCATTAATTGAGCAAATGCCTGAGCCAAGAGATATTTTGCATTTTCCGATTACCTTAAGTGGGATTGGTATCGCATATTCCTTACCCAATCGACCAGAGGTTCAATTGAGTACACAAGTCTTGGCCAACATATTGATTGGTCGTATTCAGTATTGGGACGATCCGGCGATTCAAGGCTTAAACCCCGATATAGCGTTACCCCATATGAAAATTATTGTTATTACACGGTCTAAGGGTAGTGGGAGTACTTATGTGTTGACCCAATATCTATCATACTTGAACCCAGCTTGGGAGGCTTCATTTGGGGTGTCTTCGGTTTTAGATATCCCGGGTACTTTATTAGCTAAAAACAGTGATGACATGGCCCAATTACTTCAGCAAATCCCTGGGAGTATCGGGTATATAGGCACGGCCTATCAAAATGAGTACTCATTGCAATTTGCGGCTATGGAAAATTCTTCGGGGGCGTATATTTTACCGTCTCAAGACTCTTTACAAGCGGCGGCCCGTTTGCCGATTCCAGAAGATGGTCGAATTTCTTGTATTTTTACGGATGTTGAGTCTGGGTATCCATTAACGTCATTTAGTTGGTTGATTGTCTATCAGGATCAATTCTATCAGGACCGATCCAAAAAACAAGCACAACAAATGGCCCACTTTTTAAATTGGTTTGTTCGTCATTCTGCTCGTATTTCAGAGCGTCATGGGTTTCCTGTTTTACCGGAAAATGCCTTGGCAATTAACGAATCGCACCTTAACAAACTCCGATATAAGGGGCGTCGTCTTAAAAGTCGATAAAATATTGATTCAGATTACTGTCTTGGTCTTCTGAGCGTTCTACACGGCGTTGTTGTCTGACTTGTTTGGCCACTGATTCGAATGAACTTTTCTGATCTTTTCGCAGGTTTCTAGGTGCCTTTTTTCTGATTGGCTCTTCTAAACTATAAAAGGCGCTTGTATCGCTAATGGCTTGTTTAGATTCGGTTTGTTTTTGTCTAATACGACTGCTTCGTTGTTGGCGTTCAGTAGGACTTAACTGAATAAGTTCTGCATTTTCATAGAGGGTTTTTTGGTCGTAAAAACGACGTTGTGATTGGGCAACAACGCTGCTGCTAATGGTGATGATATAGGTTACTAATATGCTAAGAAGGATTTTATTTTTCATTGGAAGTATAGATTATTATACATGCCTTTTTTAATTATCTCGACTCTTATAATTACAGGTAGGTGATTGCTTCTTACTGTTGCCTTCTTAAAGTCATGATAAAATGGGAGGTCATGAAATTATTAATGACAGGGGCCTCTGGGTTTATTGGTGATGCGTTGGTACAGCAACTAACTATTCTGGGTTATGAGTTGGTGTTAGTTGCTCGAAACCTGAAGCGTCTCCAAGCTAAATATGGCCCGATCCATGAGTATGTTCAATGGGATTGTTTAGAAGGGCCTCCTCCTGAGAAGGCCTTTGCGGGTGTTGAGGGGGTTATTAATTTAATGGGGGAGGGGATTTTAAATCGACGTTGGAGTCAAAAACAAAAGCAACGACTCTATGATACTCGGGTTTTAGGAACCCGTCATTTGGTAGTGGGTGTGCGTCAATTTGCTCCCAATTTAAGGGTCTTTGTTTCATCATCGGCCATTGGCTTTTATGATCAAAGTCAACCCCTTTGTGATACAGACTCCAAGCCAGGTTCGGGATTTTTAGGAACCTTATGTCAGGATTGGGAATCGGCACTTTCGGATCTTGAAGCCCTTTCTCAAGTTCGGGTGGTCAGGATTAGAACAGGTATTGTATTGGGTGACGGTGGTGTTATGACACTTTTAAAATGGCTGGTTTTATTTGGCTTAGCTGCCCGAATTGGCTCTGGTCAACAATGGGTAAATTGGATTCATATTGATGATATTACAAGACTCTTTATTCAATCGGTTCAAGATGTTCGCTATCAGGGAGTTTATAATGGGGTTTCTCCTAACCCGCTGTCCCAGTATCAGTTTATGGCCAGTCTTGCTCAACAATTATCTCGGCCAATGATCTTAGCTTTGCCTGCGGTGTTGGTTCGCTTGGTCTTGGGGGAATTATCTATTGAAGTGACTCAGGGCGCCCGAGTATCGGCCAAAAGGTTATTAGGTCTTGGGTTTGTGTTTAGACACCCGCATTTGGAAACGGCGCTTAAGTCTGCGTTAAATTATCAGTATATTTCTCATCTTGATCGAGAGGTTCGTTGTCATCGTCATTATACATTTCAATATTTGCCGGTGCCTAATGATACCGTTTTTTCTTTTTTTTCGGATGCTGAAAATTTAGAACGGATTACACCAGCATTTTTAAACTTTAAAATTGCATCTCAAAGTACAGCTAAGATTCAAAAGGATACCCTGTTTGAATATCATTTGAAAATTCGCGGACTTCCTGTGAAATGGCGCTCTAAGATTGCCGACTGGGACCCTATAAATTCTTTTATAGATACCCAATTAAAGGGGCCTTATTATGTATGGCATCATTACCATCGCTTTCATCAATATCAAGGCGGAACCATTATTGAAGATGAGGTTTATTTTGCTTTGCCTCGTATTCCTATAATTGCATCCCTAATCTCTACTTGGGTCAAGCGTGATGTCGCCTCTATCTTTGACTATCGAAAAAAGGTCATTAAGGGCTTTTTTGATGGCTAGATCTATACTTACTTTAGATTAAATATGATTTCGTTACGTCTTAGAAACCATGGGGTGATGGGTGGGTTATAAAAGGCATATATAGGGGGCTCTTTAAATTGAATCTGCTTTTGATTTAGATAGGCTCGGAGTATGGTTTCATGTTTAGATAGATTCTTTGCTCGGGATAGGCCAGAGAAGCGAATGGCAGCAACTGTGATATTTTGATGTTCGGTCAGTGAAATTCTTGAGTCGTTGGGAGCAGGAGTATTGGCAGCATTCATGTTGGCAGGCAAATAAAAACTGACGCGCCACTGACGATCAGCGGTTTGAGTTTGAGAGACGGGAGCTGTCATAGCAATTTTTTCTTGGCCTTGGTTCTTGCCGCCAATAAATTGCACTAAAATTCGAAAGGCATCAGAAGCAGCTTCGTCTCTAGGGCCACTGGTAATAACATCAGCGCTCATGATTTGGGTGTATTCCCGGATCTCGATATTTCCGTCTTTTTTGATGGATTGATAGGGTCTTTCTTCAACTGCCATAATCATTATAGGAAACCATAAAGTGCTTAATATCGCAATGAGGACTTTTTTCATAAGATTATCCTTTCATATAACGGGTTGAGTTTATTTCTAATGGCATTATAATATATTAAAGGATCACTTTCTAATGTCTTTTAAGTTTCAACGAATTGCTATTTTTGGGAGCACTGGAGGCATTGGCTCGGCATTGCTTAATGCTTTTGCATCTTTTATTGATACACAACAGATTTATAGCTTTTCTCGCTCTCCACAAGCCCTACAAAGCCCACTTGTGACTCATATACCTATTCAATTAGACTCAGAACTTGAGATTAAGACGGCTTGTGATCAACTCCCTGAGGACCTTTGTTTTGATCTGGTCATGGTTACATCCGGGCTTTTACATGATGATGGTCTATTGCCGGAAAAGAAATTAGATGACCTTTCAGAGACTTCATTGAGGCGTCTTTTTGAAATTAATACAATTGCTCCGATGTTGGTAGCGAAGTATATGATACCACGACTATCAAAATCGGGACCTGCAATTTTTTCAGCACTATCGGCTAGAGTTGGGAGTATATCAGATAATCGATTAGGGGGATGGTACGGGTATAGGGCTTCTAAGGCGGCATTAAACATGATGATTAGAACCTTGGCTATTGAACAAAAACGATTGTTTCCGTCTCAAATAATTGTGGGCTTGCATCCTGGAACTGTTGCTACCCCTTTATCAGACCCGTATATTAAGGCTAAAAAGTCGGTTTTTATGCCAGAAGAGTCAGCGGCCCATTTAATTCAGGTGCTTTCTCAACTATCACCTTTAGATTCGGGCTATTGCTTTGCATGGGATGGCACTCAGATTCCGTTTTAATGGTTGTTTTTAGTCAGGACCATCAAACTCTTCAAATGCTTTTTTCATGACACCATAGGTTCCAAAACAAATCATCCCTGCAGGCACTTCAGCTGCTGCTAAGAGTTGCCAACCTCTGAATAACCCTTTAAGCCCATGTTTTCGCTGTTCATTGATCATAATTTCGATGGATTTTGTGACTATGTTTTTTCTAAGAACAGGAGAAGAAGTCCTATTTTTATTAATAGCGCCTTCTAATTGTAATCGGGTTTTTAATAGATCCATAGGTGCCGTGAACGCACTTGCAACACCTCCGGCAACAGCACCAGCAAAAAAGTGGCTATAATAGGGGTTTTGAAACTCTGTGCTTAGTTTTGCATAGGTTGCGTATGCAACCCCTGATGAGGGAAGTCGGGTCGCTAAAGTAACGGGTAAACTGCTATATAAACGTGCAAGGCCGCCTTGTTTAAACAGTGTATTCGTGATGTCTTTAGCCGACTTTGGGGTATTTAATTGAATTTGCTGCCATTGTTTGATGGTATCAGCTGGAACCATTACCAGATCATGAAAGAGGCGTCCAAAGATGCCACCTATAAAATCTGACCCTGTTTTTTCTTTAACAACTTCAATTGATAAAAACTGACCGGCATGGGCAACTCCAATCGCGGGGAGCATTACTTTCCAACCATTAAAAAAGCTTGGAATACCGGCGCGTTGAAGCGCGTTATAAGCAACTCTTAAATTGGGTTTTTGATGTTGTTGTATGGTTTTAATTGCATTCAAAGGCAAAGTGACCCCATGTTCTAAGATCCCAGCGATGCCACCTGCAAGGGCGATTTGATATAAAGATAGATTAGGATCTTCTTCAACTTCAAAAATAGGTGGATTTGAACAACTAATGATTTTGTATTTGATTTCTGTGATGGGCATTGTTTTTTTAATGAATATTATTATTTAGATTTTTAATTTAGACACTATATCTAAAGTGATCTTGATGGTCAAGTTATTTGAACTTGAAACTCAATCTCATGATTGCTTATATATATTAGGACTTGAAACCTTAATTGATGACCGGTAAAATAACTCGACAATTCATTATAAATAATTAAATAACTTAAAGGAGTCACGCTATGTTTCTAGCGATTTCTCGTTCTTTTTTTAACACCCCAACACCTACTACACTTAGGGGCGCCGCTTTTCAATTTAATCGTGTAACTGCTCGTGCCTGTGCGGTGCTAGTGCCCCCTTCCAAAGAGGGGGCTCCTGCTCAATTATCCACCCCTCAACCAAACTCTTTAACAGAGATATACAAGGCGCAGCCTCCAGTTGATCATGCCCTTGGTCTTTTTCGTGATTGGGTATCGTCTGCTAAAAGCCTCTCTGAGATTCGAAAAGAGATTCCGAATATCGGCATTTATATTGAACAACTTGGTTTTTTTCGATCCCTTGATTTGATTATTAAGCGCTTAGAGGAAATTCGTTCTAACCCTGAAAATGAAACCCCTTTTTTAACAGCAGGTGTTCAGTCAACTAAAGTGGCGGATCCCCGATTGGTGATTAGTAAGCTAATTAAAGACCCTTTAATTTTATATTATCGGTATTATACCCTGCATCCTGATAAAAAGAACCGACTTCGATTTTCGCCATTAATTGAACGCGAGTTTCTTGAAGAGTGGGATCGTGTTCAAACGGCAGATCGAAAAGGCGCGATTCAGGCTCACGATCGAATTTTAGGGATGATTACAGATATTGTGGATAGTCAAATGTGGAATATTTCACGAAATGTAACGCCTCAGGTTGAACAGCTGCGGCGTCGACTCAATATGTTTCATCATTTGGGTGGCATTGCATCACAATTGGACTACTTTAAGCAACTTTATATTGAAGGGCTTCTTTTAGGCCTATATGAACATGAACATGGTCCGATATCATCTGAAATTCATCGAGATGAGTATTTCGATTTTTTAAAGTCTACGTATTCAAGGGAGTTCAAGGCCCTTGATAAAGCTGAGATTTTTAAAATTGGGGCTGGGTTTTGGTATGATATGGATCGATCGGATGTTGGCATGGAGCATTATAATGTGAATGTATTTAATAATGGCTTAAAAGCAGATTTATATAAAGGCTTACGGGTCTTAAGAGGCATGTTACCCACGGTGATTATTTCATCTCAAGAAGGGGCCCAAAAACAAAATATTGCCCTTAAGTCCTTATTAGATCAAGTTCTGGGTGCGTTTAAAAATTCGCAAGAATTACCTTCGAAAGATGTTTTAACAAAAATAAAAACCCTTTCCAGGGATATATATATGGATGATCCTAAGCGAATGTCTGCAATGTGGACATTGGTTCGTTCAGGAGTGATCTTTGGCGGTGAGCCTTGCCCTAGGGTCTCTGAAACAGACCTTTTAAACTTGGCGGGTCTGGTTTATCAAACCCTGACTTCAAGCCCTCTTAAGGCCCAAGATTCTCTAGAAACTATAGTGAATGGCATTAAGTCGGGGTCTGGATTTACATCAGATTGGTCGTCTCAAGCTGTCCTTGATATCAATCAGTTGGTGAAAAATGCGTATGATGTAAGTCATCGAATGGGAACGATTACGGAATTATTATTTGTTATTATTCCAGCTCGAAATGAGGTGGTTCCTGATGCGCATTGGAGTTTGGTGATTTCAGATGGCTATGAAGATATTGGATCAGAGGTTTATGAACAGTTGTTTTCATTGCTCAGATCTGTGATTCCAGGGACCTTACTTAACACTTGGATTTTACCGGAATCGCCTCGCTCACAGGAACATATTAATGAGATTCCATTTGGTGCATCTACCATGGTGATGAAGCCGATGAGTGACAGTTTAAGAGCGCATCCTGATAGTGATCATGGGGAGCATGCCGATGGGATTGTCGGTCCAGCGCGCTGGTTACGCTTTTTACAACGTATGGGAGATGAACCGACCAAAGCGGGATATGGGGTTGATATTCGTCGTGGCGGAGAGTGGTTATGCCAAGGGATGGCTGAATATTTAACTTGCCAAGGTAATAATGCGGCCAAGCACACTGAAGAAATGATTAACTATTTTCCCCATCGAATTGTCTCACAGACCATGTGTCGCTTCTCTCAATCTCCATTTCCAGGTGTCATGTTAGCTGCGGATATTATTGATTATTTAGACTTGCAATTTCCTCCTATTCAGTATGACGTTTCCGATTACCCCAATCCACCCATAGAACCGGCAGGGGTCACGGGTCGGCCTAAAGTCAAACCGACTATGGCACAAGTGGGACAGAGCCTTGCTCGACCCCGAGCAATTCAAGAAGCGCAAGAACGAGCCGTATATGATGTCGAAAATGAAGGCAAATGGCAATATGCACGTGTTGGTTTAAGGCATTTATGTTCAATTTATGAATTTAGAGATGAAATTATAGATTTTTTAGAAGGAAAGCAAGATACCTTGCCAGAAACTATGGATGTAATAGATCGTGAAATCATCGCTCATTTAATCAAAAACCAAGATTCTAAACAACGTTTGATTGCTTTTATTACAAACGGATTGGATCATTCAACCAAAGCATATCTGAAACACTTATGGGCGGATACGAACGGCCGCTCTGGGGGTCAAGAGTTGATTAAGTTGAATTTGGAAACACTAGATGTGGATACAAGTCCGACACCTCGTAATCTTGGATATCAAGCGGATCAATATATGATTCATGGCTTAACTGACTTGATCGAATCTGAACCGTTGTCTGATGAAGAAATCTTAGCCTTGCAACGGGCACGATTGGCCCTCATACAAGCGTATTGTCCGGTTTAGTTGGGATGATTGATTCTCATATCAATGGTCAGTGAAACTTTGGATAATTTAATATTTGAGGCGCCTTGATAACGTAATAATTGTTTACTCTTACTTTTATAGGTCACTATAATGGGGGTGACAAAAAGTCTTGCTAAAAATGAGCGGGGTTGAATGATAAATCTACTTGTTTTGGGCGTGATGCTTGGGATAGCCTTAATTTCTAGTGTAAAATAGCGCCCTTTACTGGGTGATAGGTATGAAATTTCTTGTGAATCCCCGTTTATTAAAGTCGTCCAATGTCGACGAATAAAATAATGGAACCCTGCATCAATAACGGTGTTATCTGTTAATTTTTGGGTATGATACTCAAATTTACTGTCATGACTTTTTTTATACGCGATTTGGATATCTTTTCCTACATTCACAGAGGCAATAACGCCTGTGACGTGGTTTTCAAATCGAAAACTGGGGCTTGCTTTGTTCTCATTATAATAAATTGTTTTTTGGGCCATTATATTCGCCTTTGGATCACGGTAAGTCACTTTGGCTTGGTGTCGTCCTTGATGATTAAGCTCCTTATAGTGATCGGTATAGATTAGGGACTTTCCATCCGATTCATAGGCGTATCCAGTATAGGTTAGAAGGGGATCGGCAATGATGGGGGTGGTGATGATTAAGGCAAGGAGAAGTAAGCGCATCATTGGGTGTGTTGGAAGCGGTAATGATAGACTTGCCACTCATGGCCATTGTTATAGGCAAATAGTTCCTCACATGCCATAAAAAACAAGCGCCAATAAACCCAGAACTTTTTATAATTATCTTGATATGTTTCTTTAAAAATGGGGATGATCTTGGCTTTATTTTTATCCATATTTTTGAGCCATTCTCGACATGTTTTAGCATAGTGAGTTCCTGAGACAACCCATTCTTCTTGGATTTTGAGGTGATGATTAAAACAGGATAATAAGGACTGACTTGGCATTTGGCCACCAGAGAAAAAATGCCGGGCCATCCATGATTGACTGGACTCATCTTCAAAGGGGTATGCAAAACGATGATGGCCAAAGATATGCACGAATAGAGAACCGTCTTTTTTGAGCCATGAGGCAATCCTTGAAAAAAGGGCGTCATAGTTTCTTACATGTTCTAGCATTTCCACGGATACAATTCGATCAAATGTGTCAGTTAATCTTAAGTTGGCAATGTTTTCGGTGATGACCTTAAGATTGTTGATACCTTGATTTTCGGCTTCTTGATCGATAAAGACTTTTTGGGAATGGGAATTAGACACGGCTGTAATTCTGGCTTTTGGGTATGTCTTGGCCATATACAAACTTAGTGATCCCCACCCACAGCCTAACTCAAGAATATCTTGACCATCTTCAAGTTGGGCACGTTGACAGGTGAGTGTTAACATTCGTGCTTCTGCTTGGCTTAGTGTGTCTTTTTCACTATCAAAATAACAAGAACTGTATTTTTTATGATCTCCCATAACGTAATTATAAAAGGATACCGGAACCTCATAATGTTGATCATTGGCATCTTGGGTCATAATCGCAATTTCTTGGCTTTTAAGCGTGTTGGCATAGTCTTTGATTCCCAGCTGCTTATATCGCTGTGTTTCGTCTTTTAACCGCTGTTTAAGTAAGTTCCGGATTCCTATTCGATAGATCGGATCTGGTAATGGGCACTTGGCGAGAATGGTATCCATGATCATGGTTAGCGACTCCTTTTGATTGATTTGAAAGAAGGAATAAAGAATGGGACCGTGTCTTGGTATTTTTTAAATAATTGTCCATGACGTTTGATAGAGAGTTTCTCGGTATATGGGCCAGTCATTTTATTAAATATTACCCATAAAAGAAGGGGTGAGAGCCAGGCAATAATGGCCTGGGGGCTTTGAAGGCTATACAGAGCTAAGCTGATCCAAACCAGCCATTCAAAAAAATAATTGGGGTGACGTGATCGTGACCATAGCCCTGTGCTTAAGAGCCCTTTTTGCTTACTTTGTTTAAATTGATAGAGTTGCCAATCGGCGATGGTTTCACCGATGATTGCCATTAAAAATAAGCCTATGGCCAGGATTTGGGCCCATGTGATAGGTGCTAATGGGGTCATAAAGACAGGGATTAAACAACTGCAAATCCCACATAAAAACAAGGCCTGCATGTAATAGTGCCGGATGGTTTTAAGGGCAATATTGCCTGTCCATTTGGATTCGATTTCGCTGTACCTTGGGTCTTGGTGTTGATGTCGGATTCGAGTCAGCCATAAAAACATGGCCAATCGCAGTGCCCATATGCTGATCATCAGCGTAAATATGAGAGTAAATACTTGTCCTGGGTCTGACATATATAATATCCAGCAACATAGCATTGGCCCTATTGCCCAAGCGATGTCAACCATACTGGTATTTTTAAGGGTAATACCGATCGGGGACCAAAGGGTGCTATTGGCAAAGATTGTAAGGATAATTAGGGTGATAATATCGCTCATTTTAAGTCACCTTTCAACAACATTGCCACTGTGAGCTTGGGGCCCAGGCTATATGCACGATGGGCAATGGCAATTCCAATGGCAATATTTCCTAGGCAGATGAATCCAATAAAATATAGAATGCGAATCAAGGTGTGATGCCAGGTGAGTGCCAACCATAAATAGACAATCCCAAAGCCTAGGTAAGTATCCACCAAGGTGGCGATGAACCATGCCTCATCAAATAAGGGGCCCGTCTTTAAAATATTCATTTCTAGAGAAGCCCAAATAGTGGTTGCTAGCATGATACTGGCATGGACAAGTCCTAGTAGGATAATTCGATTTCGAGTCATATTAATCTCCTTGCTTTTGATAACTGAGTTGATAGCAACCTAAATAGTTACTGGCAAATGCCGCCTCACAATAGGCGAGATAGTATCGCCATTTTCGAATGAATTCTTCATTGAAGCCCAGGCTCTTGACGCGATCTATTTGCTCATTAAAGGACTCATGCCATGTGGCTAGTGTTTTGGCGTAACTGTCAGCAATATTAAGATGACTTTTTTGGATGAGTGAGGTTTGGGTGTCTATCATTTCTTGAATGGAGTCTAGTGAGGGTAGATGCCCACCAGGGAAAATATGCTTGCGAATAAAATCCGTTCCTTTGATATAGCGATGGTAATGCTCATTAGGGTAGGTGATACATTGTAATGCCAAGCGACCGCCTTTTTTTAATAAACGATTACAAGATTCAAAATATTTCGATAAATATTGATGTCCCACTGCTTCGAGCATTTCAATGGAAATAATGGCATCAAATTGTCCTTGAATATGGCGGTAATCAATAAGCTGGACTTGAATTAGATTGGATAGCTCAGAATCTTTGATTTCAGACTCGATATGTCGTTTTTGTTCTTCAGATAAGGTGATTGTGGTGACCTTGCATTGGTATTTTTGGGCGATCTTTTGGGCGACATAGCCCCAACCGGACCCGATTTCAAGGACATGATCGCCAGGTTTAAGTGCCAATTGGCTTAATAATCGGTTAACTTTTTGTTCTTGGGCGTCGGTTAAATTTGTGGTCTGTTCATTATAAAGGGCCGAGGAATACATCATGCTTTTATCTAAGAAAAGCTGGTAAAAGTCATTTCCCAAGTCATAATGATCTGCAATATTTCGTTTACTAGTTTGGGTTGAGTTCTTACGTCGTCGATGTTGCCAGATATTGAATCGTTTTAGCCAAAATGACCCTTTAAATAATTGCTCTAACTGGTCTTTGTTTTCAATCATAAATCCAATTACTTTTGCTAAGCTAGGGCTATCCCACATCCCCTTCATGTAACTTTCGCCCAATCCCATCTCGCCGCCTTTTTGGATGGCTGAAAAAAAATGGGTGTTACTAATATTGAGTTCGGCTTGACTGCCTTGTGAGTCTTGGCCTAGATGAATTTCCTGTTGGTTAGGAAGCCGTATGGTTAAGTGGCCAGATGATAGTGTTTGGCATTGGCTTTGTAATCGATGTAGGGCTTTTTTTTGTAGCCAATTTAATTCCATGGGTCGTAACATATGTTCTCCTTTCAATTTGGGTTTGGAATAATGCTTGATTTTTTTAAATACACTGAGTTGAAAAGCCTGGGCTAAAATTCGTGGAAAGACCAAGACAGCAGTGAGTGGGTAAAAGAGTAACAATCGCAAGATATTTAAGGTGTTGATAGGATGCTTTTTGCCGATAAAATTGGCATAAAAGAGAGGTTTTTCGTCACGGGTATACTCAATATGAACCTCAAATTGTGTAGGTGTATTTTTAATACGAAAGTGATATTGCCCCTGCTCTTCAAAAAAAGGGGAGACATGAAAGGCCTTGTCTACGCTCATTCGAGTAGCATCCCCGTTGGGCTCAACCACATAAAAGTAAGATTCTTTATAGGTATTGGTCACTTCTGCGATCATACCAATCAAGGTGTTTTGATCGGTATAACACAAATAAAAACTGACGGGTCGAAATGTATTTAAAATTAGTCGAGGAATTGTGACTAACTGAACCTGAGTAATCGGGGATTTGTTTGAAAAATAAGGTGCGATTATTTGGACTTTTTCGGCCAGGCTCATGGGGCCAAGGTGCAGATAATCTTCATCATAAATGGATAAGAGTCGTCGTTGGTTATAGCCAAGCCATTTTGTTTGATTCAGTTGTTCCAATTGGTGTAGGTCTACATCTATCATATAGAGTGGATATTTAAAGTGATGCTTTTTAGGTTCAAATCGACAATGTTCGGTATGTCCGATGACTAGCTGAGACATAATGATCCTTCCAGTTGTTGGCATGCATGAAGGGCGGATCGAACCCCATCTTCATGAAAGCCATTCCCAAAATAACTGCCACAAAACAATACCCGTCCTTCGTTAAGTTCAGGTAATCGAGATTGGGTAGCTACTGAGGCCTGATTGTAGATAGGATGAGTAAAATCAACTTGGTGCTTTATGTGCTTGCTTTGGATTTGTGTTCGGTGATTAAGGCTCACAAGATAGTCATGAGGGCTTTGGAGTTGCTGGAGTCGATTCATGTAGTAACTCATCTGTAATGATGAGTCTATACGTGATTGTTGCACACTCCAGGACGCCCATGCCTGTCGCTTTGGAGGCATGACCGATGGATCTGAATGAAGATCAACTTGGTTGTTAGAATACGACCATGCACCCAATAGTCGACGTTGTAATGGGCTCGCTTTTTCTAATAAACGTAACGCTTGGTCTGCATGGGTTGCAACGATGGCGTAATCCACCTCAATAGTTACCTGGTTGGTCATATGAACTTGAACACTTTGGGGCAATTGAACGATCTTATTGACGGGGGAATTGAGATGAATTTCACCCTTAAATTCGCTTTTAAATGCGTTAATATATTGATGGGAGCCCCCTTTGATGGTCTTCCAAGTGGGTCGTTTTCCTAAGGTGAGCAGGTGATGATTTTGCCAGAAATTAAAGAATGCGCTGGCAGGGAATGTCAGAATCTCGTGTTTGGGACAAGACCATATAGCGGCGCCCATAGGCAATATATAATGATCCATTAGTCGCTTGCTAAACTTTCGTTCATTTAAGTACTGCCCAACCGTTAGGTCATTGAGCTGCTTACTCTGGATATCTGCTTGGACTTGTTGGTTATATTGGGAGATGCCCATTAGGAATCCCCAGAATCCTGGACTTAAGAGATTTCTTTTTTTAGCAAATAGGCCCTTGGGGACATCACTGCTATAGTAAAATTGTGTTGCTTTCTCATAAAAGCCAAAGGACATATCAGAGTCTTGATAGGGGACCTTTAATTTTGTTAGGAATTGGGTGAAGAGGGGATAATTGTCGAGATTGAATACAATAAAGCCCATATCAATGTGAGCGTTGCTCAGCGTTGGGTCTTTGATGGGCACTGAATAAGTATGACCACCTAATCGAGCTGATGCTTCAATTAGAGTAACGTCATAGAAATCTTTGAGTAGGTAAGCGGATACTATACCTGAGATACCACTTCCAATAATTGCTATTTTCTTTTTGTTACTCATGGGTTTTTGAACGCATGAGTTACTGTCAAGCAGACTATTAAGCAGTAAACGCAGTAAGGGCTCATCAAATCTGACCTATTCGGGTTACGATTCATCTTTAATATATGGATTCCTTCTTTTATTGAGAATGATCCAATTTTATCATTAATCTCTATGATTTAAAACGGTGATGGTTACTTAGTATAACAGTTGCCTTTAATTAGCGTTGATCATTTTAATATTCATTAGCAAGTGACATATAAAAAATAAACAGCCTGACCATCACTTAGGTATACAGGCTGTTTATTCTGGGCTATTTCTATTGAATTACTTTGTCTTTTTTTTGACAACTTTGGCTGGACCACCTTCTTTACAACGTGGGCGCACAAGGTCTTCCATATCTGCAATTTTCCCATTTGAAGTTAGTGTGACAACAGGCTGTCCTGTTGAGCAGCCCCCTGCACACCCAAAACAAGAGCTTGAATCACATTGAACGACACCGCCTTCGCCTTTGTCGTCTAGCTCTTTAATTTTTTTGTTTTTTATTTCAGCTAATGCGGATAAAATTTTTGATTTTATAACAGGCTTTGTAAAGTCATCATCTTCTATTGCGGCTTGAATTTTTCCTTTTAACCGTTGAGGGACTTTTGGATCATTAAGTAATTTATGCGCAGCTACTTGATTTGGAGTTTGATGTTCATCTTGCACGACTGAAGTATCAATAGCGCTATCGCCTATTGCTGTTGCTGCTACTCCTGCTGCTACTCCAGCGGCACTACCTAGTCTTTCTTGGGTACTTGATTCTGTTTTAAATAAATTCCCTGCGCCACTTGCGCCACTAATTCTACTTCCTGTTGGATTTCCTGCTGCCATATCATTTCACTTCCTGTTTTTTTTTTGTAAATACTTTACATTTTAATGAATAAATTGTCAATGTTGTTTTTCGCACCTATATTTTATTATATTTGTTTTTTTTAATAGGTTCTAATTTTTTTGTTTTTAATTATTTGTTTTATTTAAAAAAAATACAACTTAAATTTATATTACCGTTTACATCAATTTCATCTTTTGCTTATATGTGTAGCGAGTGGCATACACATATATCAGATGACTTAGGGGTTAATTTGATTTTTTTAGCTTATCATTGAAAGAGTAGCTTAAGCACGCATTTTCTTATTGCTCAATATTAATTATTGTTAATACTTAATTCTGACTTTTAAAATTTTCATTTGAAGTATTATTACTATACAAATATAAACCTTAAAATTAACTAGTATTTACTTGCCAATTTATCAATCAATTCATTCTAATGATGTTAATCAAACTTTACGCCTTGTCTTTTATCCTGATATTGAGTATCATTATCTACATAATTTTTTACATCAACGTTTTAAAGATGGAGTAATACGGTGACTCAAGCCCACATGGATCAAATTGAAAAGCAAATCGGCCAGCTTAATAAAATCATTGATGATCTAAAAAATATTCATCAGTTTGAAGGGGATCCTTATTATCATATTAATAAGACTATTCTAGAAATTGATGCACGAGTCAACCAAAATGCTAAGAAGGTCGATCAGTATAGAGCTTTGAAAAAATTGAAAAATTCCTCACAGCTTAAACGAATCGACTTAGGGTTGGATATCTACTCTGAAAACTTTACTATTGTTAACCAAAAAAATGAGTTATTTGATTTTTATATCAAAGATATTTATGAACGCATCGAAAAGATTGGCAAATCAATCACCACTCAATCTCATATCTTATTAAAAATTTCGGACACATTAAAGGATTTAGTTGAGGAGAAAGCGCAATGAAGTTTTTTCCAAGTTATCTTTTTAGCCGTTTCTTTACGCCACGAAAGCCAACGCCCTCAACGGATAACAAACCTGTAAATGAATCTAAAGAAATAAACTCTAAAGATCCTATACAAATACCAAAGCCACTTCACCGTCTTGATGGCACTGAAAATCCAGCTCAAAATAAGCCACCTACAAATCCAACCTTGGGTTGCTGTGATAAAGGGAATTGTGGAGATTGTCTCGAAACTACTAGAAAAGGAATTGTTGTTGAACTTGATGAAGCGAGTGGCATTCCTCCAGGAGATAAAGAAAAAATATTAAAATTACTTAATAAACATG
>PBBE01000032.1 GCA_002716485.1 Actinomycetota bacterium | reverse complement strand
ATATTATAATAGATTTCTTTATCTGGTAGTGTAACGGATTCGTATTTGAGATTATGTTTGGTATAAAATTCGTAAGAAAGGGGCCAGCCAATGCCACTTTCAATACCGAAACGACGTTCGTTTTGGGAGGATAAATTGCCCATGTAAGGATTGAATGCACCCATTTTCCCATCGGTTAGCCAAGTGTTGAGCATAAAAGAGCGTCGTTTTCCAAGGGCCCATGGGTCATTATATTTAAAGATATAGGTGCTTCTTCGGTTGGTGCTGCTATCAGTTGATATACCAAAGTTTCCTTTGAGCATAATGCTTCGTCCGGTTCCAGCTAAGTTTTCCCACATCAGATCTGAAAAGATGGAGACTCCAGATTTGGGGCTAAAGCCACCGCCAAAGCTCAGTGAGCCTTGGTTCTCTTTTTCTTCAAGTTGAAATTTAAGGATGTAGGTGTTGGGGGTTTTGCCAGGTAGAAACTCAGGGTATACTTGAGAAAAGTAGCCTAGGTTACTAATTTTAGCAATGGTTTCTTGAAGGGAACTTTTTTGGATGGCCATGCCGGGCTCAATATCAATTTCTCTTAAAATTACATAATTTTTGGTTTTGATATTACCCGTGATTTGGATGTCTTCGATATAGCCTTCGGCGATATGAAACTTGATGGGGGATTGGTCGGAGTTGGGGGTGTCGACTTTTAGGACTTTGCTTTGAATATAGCCGGCATCTAGATATAGGTTTTGGATTCGTTGGATGTCAATTCGGATATCATTTAAATTGAGGGGCTCATTGATTTTGGAGTTTAGTAAGGCGTGTAAGGTGTCTTTATCGAAAATAGAGTTGCCTAGAAATTCGATTTTGGACACGATGGGGTTTTCAGAGACTTTAAAGGTGAGAATGCTGCCATTGGTTGATTTTTCAACATTGGATTTTACCTCTTTGAAAATGCCTAATGATTGAATGCTTTTGACATTTTGTCGAAGTTTGTAAGGGTTGATGGGGTCGCCCACTTTTAGGGTTAGTTGTTGGAGAATGGTGTTGGAATCGGTATGGGTGTTTCCAATGAGCTTGATTTGTTTAATTAGATTGGTTTTATTTATTTTTTCACTGCCACTGCTTGTGGTTTTTTTGGCGATGGATAAGGCCTCTAGAAGAGAGGCGTTCGTCGACTCGATACTAAATGTATGGTTGGAAAAGCTAAGTAGGAGAATAAGAAGGGTGAAAATTCTATTAGAAAACACCTAAGACTCCTGCGGATATAACGAAAATAATGGCTAACACTGTTGTGACTCGGTTTAGGCCGTCTTCAAGGCCTTTTTGACTATGGAACATTCGGGCATGTCCGCCGATGGCGCCAATTCCTTCTCCTTTTGCCGTGTGTAATAGGACCGCGATGGTGAGAAGAATAGCACTGATGAATTCTATTAATAATAAAGTAAATTTCATTTCAGGTCCTTTTGAGTTGAGGTTGTGTGTTGATTACTTGTTTTTTTGTAACCAAGAACCTAAAAATTATATCGAATTTTGTGTGAATTGTAAATGTAGCATGCGCTTATCTTGATTCGTGTGCGTAAATTCGGTATGCTAGCATCGTATGGGTGCCTTATTCATTGTATGTGTGTTTACGTTTGTGATTCATATGACCGAAGCGCTGGCGTATTGCATGCGTTTGGCAGGGGTTCGTGTTAAGCAAATTGCCATTGCCATGGCCTTTGTGACGTCTACCTTGCTTATTTCTCGTTTATCGAATATGATTCAAGCGCCTTTTTTGGGGGCCATGGTTGATGGGGCGATTTTAGAGGGGGGAGGCGTGGCCTTGGCCCAATTGGAAACCCAGTTTAGGATGGTGATTTTAGCGGCATTTTTTGGGGCCTTAATGGGGGCCTTTTTGACGCCAAGTGTGGTGGTGTTGTTTCAGAAAGCCATTCAACGGTTTCAGGTGACCGGGTCTGTGCCTCGTTTGGTTCTTGAGGCGTTAAGACCGAGTGTGTTTATCCGTATTTTAGGGACCTTTCGTTTTCCGCGATTCTCGTCGTTAAGGCATCTTTCTTTTGTGGGGATCCCGCGTCAGTTTTTGATCATTAATATTTTGGTGACCTCGGTGTATGTGATAGGGGTCTTATGTTCCTTATTGGCAGGGGCGTATTTGCCGGAGCTTCGGGCCACCGCCATTCAATTGTCTGGGATTGTGAATGGAATTGCCACGGTATTATTTACGATTTTTGTGGATCCTTCGGGTGCACGGATCACGGATCAGGCTTTAAATGGCCAACGGCCGGTGGCAGATGTGCGTAGTGTGGTGTTTGGTTTGCAGATGGGGAAATTATTGGGGATTTTAGTTTTTGCACAGCTATTATTAGGTCCTTTTAGTCGGTATATTATGTGGGTAACTGAATGGGTGGCCGGGATGACGATTTTACCATGATGCATGAGGCGTATCTTGCATTAGTGAGTCGTTTGAATCAGTATGCCAAGGCGTATTATACCCGTGATGAGTCGTTGATTACGGATACGGAATATGATCGTTTGTATCAGGACTTGCTTTCTTATGAAGCGGCCAATCCGTTGTTGATGGCGCCTCATTCTCCGAGTCAACGGGTCGGCGATCAGCCGTTGGATCAGTTTCAGCCCTTTCATCATTCCCAGCGGTTGCCTTCTTTGGATAATGCCTTTGATTGGCCGCAGATCCAGGCGTTTTGGGACCGGCTTGCCAAGCTGGGGCCGGTGGCAATGTCGGTGGAACCCAAGATCGATGGCTTGGCGGTGGCCATTCGTTATGAGAAGGGGGTGTTCCATTCAGGTGGCACGCGAGGGGACGGCTCAAGGGGTGAAGATGTGTCTTTAAATTTGAAGACCATTCGATCTTTGCCATTACGATTGTCATCGCCGGTGGATATTGAGGTTAGGGGCGAAGTGTTTATGCGTAAGTCGGTCTTTGCGGCTTTGGATGGCCAATTTGCGAACCCGCGTAATGCAGCGGCTGGCTCAATGCGGCAATTGGATCCGGCCATTTGTGCCCAGCGTTGTTTGGATATTCAACTTTATCAGGGCTTTTATGAGGGCATTTCGACCCATTCGGAGATGATTTCCTTTTTGGCTCAGTTGGGTTTTCCGGTGGTGGGCCCTGTTAGGGAGGTTACTAGCCAGGACGCGCTTCAAGGGGCTTTGGCGGATATTTCTCAACAGCGAGATCGCTTGGATTGGGAAATTGACGGGGTAGTGATTAAGGCCAATTCATTTCAAATTCAAGAGGAAATGGGGGCCACTTCTAAGGCACCTAGATGGGCCATTGCCTATAAGTTGGCGGCGCAGCAAGGGGTCACTGTGATTGAGGATATTGTGGTTCAGGTGGGTCGGACGGGGGTCTTAACACCTGTGGCCCAGTTACGTCCTGTATCATTGGCAGGGGTTCGGATTCAACGGGCGACCTTGCATAATATGGATCATATTGAACGTAAAGGGATCCGGATTGGTGATGAGGTGTCGGTGGAGCGGGCAGGGGATGTGATCCCGGCGGTGGTTGAGGTGGTGACCTCGTCGGCCGATGCGAGGGCGTTTAAGATGCCGGATGCGTGTCCGGTTTGTGGGGGTGAGGTTCAGCATGATGAAGATGAGGTGGCGTATCGCTGTTGTAATTGGTCTTGTCAGGCCCAATTGAAAGGGCGGCTGGCCCATTTTTGTCATCGAAAAGCCATGGACTTGGATGGGATAGGCGTGTCGTTATTGGAGCAATTGGTAGATACTGGTTTGGTGACACGGTTATCGGATTTATATCAATTGACGGCCAATCAGTTGTCGGTATTGGATCGTATGGGTGAAAAAAGTATTACCAATTGTTTAACCGCCATTCAGCAAAAACGGCATGTGCGTTTTGATCGCTTTTTATTTGGTTTGGGGATTCCTTTTGTTGGGCAGCGAACGGCGAGTTTGTTGGCTTCAGCTTTTCCTGATTTGGATCAGTTGATGGGGGCTTCTGAAGAGTCGTTATTGGCGGTGGATGAGGTGGGGCCTAAGATTGTGGCCTCGCTATTGTCGACGTTTTCGTCTTCAGATTTTCAAGAGATGATGGCCCAT
Source organism: Actinomycetota bacterium (assembly GCA_002716485.1). GTDB lineage: Bacteria > Margulisbacteria > Marinamargulisbacteria. Next base: position 12,782 of record PBBE01000032.1, on the reverse strand, counting down.
TTTATTCAGTTGGGTTTGACCTTTGAGGTCCTGAGTCCGGTGGGAGAGGGGCCTTTATCTAATCAAACGATTTTGTTTACGGGGTCTTTACAAGAAATGACTCGTGACATTGCCCAGGAAAAGGCGATTAAGTGGGGGGCAAAAGTGGTTGGGTCAGTGAGTAAGCGATTGGATATTTTGGTGGTGGGTGCCAATGCAGGCAGTAAGTTGGCAAAGGCTCAGGCGTTTAATGAGTCAGGTGCATCGATTCAGATTATGACAGAGGCTGAGTTTTTACAGATAGGTGAGGGTGACTAAGTGGGGGGATCTTTCGAAATTTTGAAAGGATATGCTATACTTTTTTCAATTGCGCCTGTAGCTCAGCTGGATAGAGCAACGGACTTCTAATCCGTAGGTCGTAGGTTCGACTCCTACCGGGCGCGCCATTTAAATTTCGATTTTCTACTTTTTTTCTACTCAACCATAAAAGAAATATTACGTTTCTGAAATAGAATTAAGGTACGAAGAAATTGATTGGTTAGTTTGCTTAATATGCTTTGGGGCCCAGTGGAATAATGCGATAGGGGTTGATAAAGTGGTGGCTATAAAAGTAGTGGCGTTTAATATGGTCGAGGTGGGTGCTAGATGAAATGGCGGGTAATTCTCGGAGTCTATTTAGATAGGCATAGAGGCTGGGAAAGTCAATCAGTCGCTTGATATTGCATTTAAAATGGGTGACATACACCGGATCGAATCGTAATAAGGTGGTCACGAGTCGGATATCGGCTTCAGTGAGTTGATTGCCGACCAAATATGAGTGGGTGCTTAAATGGGTGTCTAGATCTTGGAGGGTATCAAATAAGACGGTTACGGCCTCTTCGTAGGCGTCTTGAGTTTTTGCAAAGCCGCATCGGTAGACCCCGTTATTAATGGCGTTGTAGGTGAGGGTGTTCATTTGATCAATGTCTGCTTGAAGTTGGCTTGGATAGAAGTTGTCGGTATTGCCAGTGATCTGATTAAAGGCCGTATTGAAAATGCGGATGATTTGGGAGGACTCGTTATTGACAATGGTGGCTTCTTTTTTGTCCCATAAGACAGGAACGGTGACGGTGGTTGATATCTGGGGGGCCGCTTTTTGATAGAGTTCATATAGGTATTTTTGATGATAGAGTTGATCGCCTGTACTGCCTGGAAATTGGGTCTCAAAGGTCCAGCCATGGGCGAGCATGTCGGGGCAGACAACCGTGACGGAAATATGCGCTTCTAGGGACTTGAGGCTTCGGTAGATGAGGGTTCGGTGGGCCCAGGGGCAGGCATAGCTGACATATAAGTGGTAGCGATTGGATTCGGGTTTGAATTGGGGGTGATCGTCAGAGATCAGTTCCAAAAAACTCTGCTTTACCCGTTCATACTCGCCTTTATTGCTACTCGTGACAATACTCGTATCGGTCCATTGTCCGTTAATGAGTCGTCCCATGGGATTATTGATCCGGCCTTTTTTGATGGAGGCTAAGGATCCTGTTAGGTGTGACGTCATACCGATTTTGTGTTGTTGGCGGTAATCGCAACTTGAGAGTCGTCGGTCTCATCAGTAGGCGGGTCATTCGCTTGTCTCCTAGGGGGGGGTGTTTTTTTTTGGATTCAAGGATACTATAGACCCTATCTTAATAGTGGCTGGACGTCAAATTTAATGGGATTATGCCCGAGTTACAGAGGGGTTAAGACTTTGGTCATAATAAGTCACCAGGTGGTCTAACATGGCTTTGCATTCTGAATCGGCGCGTCGTTTCCTAAAGTCACGCATTAGGGTTTTTTCATGGACTGGATCTGCCCAGTTATGGAGGTTTTCGATGTGGTTGCCATTGGGAAGTCCCTCTTTAAGATGGGTGCCGCCTGCTAATTTTCCTAATATTAAAATGCTTGATAGGGCATGGTTGTTGTTGGGCGTTAGGGGTTTGATTTGCTCAAATAAGGTTAATTTGATGGGTAATGGAATTTGTTCTTCGTGGTGATTTTCAATATCAGCGCTTGCCCAGCGGCTCAGTAAGTGCATGATTTCATACAGTGGTTGGGGCGGCTCTTTTTCTTGACTGAGCTGATGGTGTAGGCAAAAGAGTATCCATTCTTCTGCTTCTAAGTAACGGTTGATGTGTTTTATATCGTCTTCTTGACGGTTTTCGACGGGGGTTTTGATGGACTTGATGGCCTTGCTGACAGAGTCTTCTAACCGGTCATGTAGACTGGGCTTCCCGTGAAAGAATAGCTGGGGTAATGGGGTGCTAATAGGGGCGATGGTATGCATGGATTTTTGGGCAGTAAATAATGCTCGTAACATGGATGGACTCCTTATTGATATTGAATAGGACTTTATTAAAACGTATTGACTTGTATATGTCAATACTGAGACTCAGTATCGAAGAAGGGCGGTGCTTCTAAACTGATGGATGATGATATGGTAGGTAATCCAATGGGGGCGAGATTGGTGATGCTGTGTTTGGACGACGTGAGTAAAGTTCCGGGGGCGCCTCATCCTAATTTGAAAATAATGCGAGATAAAATATGCCGGTTTTTAGAGTAGGCTTTAGGGTCTTGATTTAAAATGGGGGACTTTGTATTATTTTAGGGTATTCATATTTTATTAATCTTTTTTTAACTTTCTGTTTATAGATAGAGGAGCTGTTATGTCACATGGTGCATCTGGTGTAAAGTCTGCCCGTATAGCGGCTGAACGAGGGACGGGTCAAAAAGGCCAATCAAGCTTAGGTTTGTCATTAAGAACGGGAAAGAAGGGGCGGGCAACAGGTCGGCATCAGGTTGAGGAAGTAACGTCTCCTCCTGCGATTGAGGCGGCTCGTTCTAAAAAAGGGCGGACAAGTTCATCGGAAGGGAAGGGTGAGGCTCGAAAAGGGCGTCGATCTGATTCAGTGGCGCAAGTGACCTATCCTGCGGTTGCCTTGTTAAAAGAGGACTCTTCTGAGGGCTCAGCGCAACCTTCTTTGGTGTCAACGCCAAGGTCAATGGATGTATCGGAATTCTTTTCTCAGCAGCCTGTTCGGTCAATTGGGTCGTATTTTCGGTCAACGGTAAAAAAAGTACCCTACTTGAGGCGAGAATTGATTAAAACGGCTACTAAAGGGGACCTTGAAACATTTAAAAAGTTGTTATTTCGAGCTGGGTTTGTATCGAGAGTGGGCTTAGTCCAAGAAAAGAAAGCTGATTTGAAGGCCGTGTTAAGTGACAGTGACGTTAGTTCGGGATTGACCTTACTTTGTGCCGGGCTGCTTCATCACCAGTTAGACTATATTCAAACAGTTTTGGCGGTGTTTTCAGATATTGTGGATGTTGATGTGCCGGTTTGTAAGTTGAAAAAGCAAGTGGTGGATATGGATCCTGTTCCTTTGCGAGATCTTGAGTATAAATCTTTTCGACAAATTTTGACTGAAAAGGTTCGTAAATATGTGGATAAACGTTGTGCGGTGGGATTAACGGAAGATGATAATTTGCGCTTTCAAAATCTTTTAATGATGAAGGGGCAGACGGATCAAATTGCTGTTCAAGTAAGAATGAAGGGTGATGTGGTGCTTGAAGGGGTGGAGCAGGCGCCTGGGATGCGTGACACGGAGCTACGTGAAAGTGAGTCGTTGGCATTGGTGTTATCTACAATTCAACAGATTCGAGACCAGATTGACTCTTCGCAAGTGAGTAGTATTGCGAAGTTAGTTTTGGATTTGCAGATCCAAAATGCGCAGTTGGATCAAGGACAACGAAAGCAATTGTTACCTAAACTATTAGAACTTGTTCAGAAGAGTGAGGCGTTGCCTGTTCAACTGTTAGTTAGTTTATTGACATTATTGAAAGAAAATACGATTTCGTCTGTTGACTTGCATTCAGATGAGCACTCAGGGCTTACTAATGATCCGTCGGGATTTATTTATTTGAGTCAACTTTCGTCGCGCTATGAACGTGCCATTGAGAATGCTCAAGATTTGTTTTGGAATCGAAAAGTGCTCTATTTATCTCAAGTATGTCAGTATTTGTTAGCGCCACATTTTAAATCAGTTCATCATGACCTTCAGTTTGATCGATCAGATTCAAAGTTTGGTAAAAATGAATCGGCAGCCCTTAGCTTATTTAGTCAGTTAGGGCATGCGATTCAACTTCATCCGGCGGCAATTAGTAATATTATTGAAGCGACAGTTAAATCAGTGGTTATTGCGGTGAATAAACTAAAAGAAAATCGTTTATTATATTTTTTGAAAATGATTGAAACGTCACAATATCTACTTGCTAATTCTCATCGAATCTCAGCAAGGGATATGAAAGGGGTCTTTACTCAAATGGGGCGTTTATTTTCTTCTTTTACAGAAAATATTAAAATGAGTGAAGATTGGGTTGTTCTGTACGGAAGTTTGGATTGTATTGGGAACTATGTTTCTAAATTTACGGATAAAGATAGCCAAATGGAGGTGCTGAAATTTTATGAGGATCAACTGCCGATTACACTGAACAAGAAAAGGAGCGCGAAAAAAGTAACGTCCCCTATGACCCGAATTGTTGAGTATAAAATTTTTGAGACATTAAAGTTTTTGAATATGTCTGAGCATGAGTCGGTTCGTGCTAAAGTGCAAAAGATCAATCCTTTGGTTAAACCTGCTGACTATCAAATGCCGACCCTAAAGGACTTACCCACGCCTGAAGGGCGTTTGGTTGAGCTTCGAGAGTTTAATCAAGCACTGTATACGCAAATTAAAGAATCGAATCATCATTTAGAAAAGTTTATTAGGATCAATATGCGATCTCATTCTGGAAAGGCGCTTATTAAAGTATTAAGAAAGGAGTTTATTTCAGATGCGATTAGGGAAGAAATTCGACGGTTTGCAGCTCAACATACTGTATTTGATATGGATAACTTTATTGATAGCTTCGTTCAATTTATACTTGATAATTGTAAAAAACAACTGATTCCATTAAAAAAATCTGATTCAATCTCAAGTGTAGACGACGATTTTAGAGAAGATGATTTAGATGAGAGTGGTGAAACGCCATTGCCTTTGCCACCACCGGCGGTGCCGACTCGTTTACTTCCCATTGATGAGTTATTAAAAAAGTCCCTTAACCCGAATTCAGTCTTGTCGATTGGGGAACATGTGGCATTAATTTGTCATTTTATTAAAGAAGGGGCGCAAGCATCAGAACGATTGAAGGGCAGTGATGGGGTTGCGGTTTATGGTAGTACCGGTGTAGGGAAGTCCACGACGGTTTGTTTTTTGCATGGTGCCAAAATGAAACATGTGGGTGAAGATGAATTGGAGGGGGCGCCGCTTAGTTTGGATGGGTATATTGTGGTAGATAAGTCGTCTGAAACAGAGGCAGGCGAGTTGTCAGAGATTGGTCATACGAGTGAGTCTAAAACGATTGTTCCTGAGGTGGTATCGGTGATGAAGAGTGATCTTCAGTTGATTGATATGCCGGGTTCAAAAGATAATCGTGGCTTTGTATATAATGTGGTGAATGTGGTGAATACCATTCAATTTTTGAAAAGTGCCAGTAGCATTAAGGTGCTATTTTTGATTAATTATTATGATATTCAAGCGTCTAGGGGGCAGTGTTTGATGGAAGCCATCGATCAGTTTAAAGGGATTTTGGGTGGTGAAGGGGCAGTGAATACGTATCAAAATAGTATTTTAGTGGGGGTTACTCGGGCAAATCCTGATGAATTGACCAAATTGCAGACAGTTATATGTGCCTATTTAGAGAAAAAAGGAATTAAGATTAATTCTAAGCAAGTAACGATCGTTGATCCTCTTGAACGGAGCCAGTTTACTACTAGGGACTTATTGTTGGGGCGTTTGGATGAGCTGAAAGAAATTAAGGATATTTATCATCATTTAACCCCGTCATTGGCAGCTGATGATCAATATCATTTATCTCGCGTTTTGGAGCAGTTATCTCAGGTAGATGAGTGGTTAGAGCTTGGTGATTTTGAGTCGGTATTAGCGAACTATAAAGTTATTGAATCCTTACATTGTATGAAATTACGGATGACGATAGATGCAGTCAAGGGGGTTTTGGATCAAGTTAGTACTGCAGTGTCTCGAAAAGAAGAGAAGGTGTTGGGCTTGGTAAATAGTGATCCTTGTATTGACAATGTTTGTTTGATGAAGCAGTTACTATCTCAGCTAGAAAAAGCCGTTATATTTGATGATTACCTAAACTTGGAGGAACGTGCATCAACTCGGTTGACTGGATTGGTGTCGAAGGTTAAGGAGGTAGAAGAGAAAAAACAAAAGGCACAAGACCATTTGATAGATGGTGAATTTAATCTTAAACTCGAACAGTTTAATGTGGTGTTGCAATTACAAGTAGATGATCATTGTAAATCCTTATGTGATATTTCAGTTTCTTCAGACTTGCTGGAGATTGTGGAGGAGTTAGTCAAAATCAATCCTGAGTTGGCGTTGGCCAAGAGGATTCTTAACTTATTTTCTGAGATTGATAAAGTATTGCTGAATCGTAAGCGATTATATTTGAACCCTAGTATTAACTCGTTGAAGGAAAAGCGGGCGAAATATGAACGACGATTACGTGAATTAATTAAAACACAGTTGAAAGAGGCGATATCATTTTTTTGTTCTAGGCGGTTTAATGAGTCGTTAATGGGTTTGGAGCATGAGTCTTATAATGCAATTTTAAATCATACCCAAGAGATTTGTCATACCCAAGTTCAATTGGATCAGGTGATGTTAATCGAAAACTGGGGGTTTACGTTGCAATATATTAATGGAGTAAATTCATCAATTTTGCGATTGGACTCAGAAGGCTTAAATGAGCTTTATTATGAAAAGAAAGCGCGGCTTGAAGATTTTTTGAAGGGGCTTTATGAGCGTGCTGGTGACTTATTGTTAAAACAAAAGAAAGAGGCAATTTTTGCCCTTGTTGATCAGGACCCTAGGATGGACGTGCCGGCCCTTAATGATCAGGTTAGAGAAATTAAAGATACAAAAATTTATGAAGAGGTAAAGCAATATATTACTCAGTTCTTTTTAGAAAAGCCTAAAGCGCAATTACAGACCTTAATCGAATCTAAGCCGCCTACATTTGTTCCATTAGTGCCAGAGATTTTGGCTAAATTTGAACGGGGTTCTGAAATTGTTTCAGTCTTTGATCTAAAGACAATTCAAGAAGAGTATATTACCCCTTCAAAGGTACAGGTTCAACATTATGAAGAAGAGCGATTGAAGTTACAGTTATCTGATATTGATCGTCAATTTAAGATGAAATTCGAGTTTTTTTCGGACCAAATTCAGAAAGAAATGACAGAGGCTCCTGTACAATTTGAGACTTCATTGACTTCAACGTCTGGTCCGGTTGAATTTTTGGAGAAGACACAGTCCGTTTCACAGGACCGTCAGGCGCTTCTTGGATTGTTACGTCAAATAGATGCGTTATTGGAAGGATTTAAGGGGGCGTATGCGGTGGTTGACTCAGGGGAGTTAAAGGCGATGAGGGTCCGCTGGCATGAGACGATGAGCAAATTATTTACATCGGCGATTCATGATGCAAGAGGAAAGACGGTTTTGGCCGGACTGGATGAGAGGCGTCATGAAATCAAAGAAAAAATCACCCAGATTATTCAGGAACATAAGTATGATTTTTCATGTCATGAGACGTTTTTAGATCAAATGGCTAAGTTTGGGTTTCAATCATCAGAGTTAGATTCATTTATTAAAATTGCTAGTGAGTCGCAATGGCACCCTCAACTACAAGAAAAGGCATTGGAATACAAACAAGAGATGTTGAATTCCATTGATTTAACGATTTCTAATCACTTGATTCGAAAAATTAATACTGATGTATTATTTAGCAAACATCGGGATGATATTGTTGGGTTATTACAGTGTATTGCTACTCATGATACAAATCAATATCAGGAGGCGGTGAGGGACCTTGGTCATGGGCTTCAACAGTTTCAGAGTCAAGACCAAATTTCACAGATTTTTAGCGCTAAAAGCTATACAAAACTGGCCAACCGTTATGTGACTTTATGTTCTTTGTCAGATCAGTTTCGATCCAAGCAAATTCCGATAGTGGTGGATGTGACGCCATTTAATACACGGTTTAAAGACTGTATTTCAATATTAATTGAAAACGCTAAAAAAGAAGTGCTAGAAGAAATTGTCTCGCCAAGACATATTTTTCCTTTAGATGTTTCGGAAAGTTTTGATACGGTGATTAGGGCATTGTCCAGCCATAACTCACCCCTTGTTCGAGAGATGATTATGGTGGTTCAGATGGGACAACGGACAGTTAAACAGGTTATCTTTACAGAGGTTCACAAAAAAATTAGTGCGGAATTTGAGCGGCTTTCTCGAGGGCGTACTGATGGAGATCCTGATGAATTGAGTCGTTTGGCGCTTAAATTTACTAAGGCTCATAAATTGGTAGTGACATTAAATATGGATAAGTTGCGATATATACAGATATTAGAAGAGGGATTGAAAAGGCTTCCGGCGTCTTATATTCCCATTATTAGCCAAAAATTACGTGAATATATGGATTCCGCGGACCTGGGTACCTCTGCCAATGATTTGATTCAATCTATTTCTTTTTTTAGGACATTAACTATCCAAATTTATAACCGAAAAGCAGGGACAGTGACTGTGGAAGATGTGTTACAACGAATAGAGGGAACGGATTTAACTGATTTATCTAGGGGCTTATTATCAAAGGCATTTACATCGTATGAAGACGAGTATACCAATATTATTACTAAGGCTCTTGGGATGGATATTGATACTTTAAAGAAGGGCGCTCTTCAAGGTAGTGTTAAAGTGCGCTGCCTCAGTATTGTTCAGCGGTTAATGCCGCATCGTTCACATTTGTTTAGATCTCCTGAACTTGTGGGACGTTTAGTGGCTAATATTTCAGCTATTTGGACCATTCTTGATATGGTAAAACGGGATTCTACAGATAATCAATCGATGGACCTTTTATTACAGGCTCATAATACACAATTGCTTTCTATTTTTCGATTAATGGGGGTGGATACACAGGGTGAGCTTGAAAGTCATTTGGCGCAAGTTAAAACAGGAGAGGGAAAATCTATTTCTTTGGGTATTTTGTCGACGGTTTATGCCTTGTTGGGTTTTTCGGTGAATACGGTTTGTTATAGTTCGTATTTATCCAATCGTGATTACAATGAATTTCATGGGTTATTTTCATTTTTTAATGTAGGTTTTAAAGTCCAGTATTCGACTATTGATGGCTTTATTGAAGAGATTATGAATGGCTCGAGCTTGCCTAATTTTCGCCATTTGGTGACGAAATATTTAAGAGGGGAGTCTATTTCTTCAGTTTCAGGTCGAGCGAAGTCGCAAAAAATACTCTTGGTGGATGAAGTGGATGTGTTTTTTGGAGAAAGTTTTTATGGGAAGGCTTATCGTCCAGGTGCTTTCATCAAGACAGAAGAGTCTCAATCGTTGCTGTGGTATGTTTGGGAGAATCGGGACGAGATTAACAATGATCAAGAAAGTATTGAGAAGATTTGTAAATTGCCTTTTGTCAAAGAGTTGCTTCGGCAATATCCCAACTTATCGCCTTTGCTGCCTTATGAGATTGAACATATGATTAGTCAAGCCAAGACATTGAAATATCATAGATACTTAGTGACTGATGATAAGAAAATAGGGTATCAGAGTTCGGAAACAGGTGAGGTGAATACAAGTTCATATTTTGGGTATTCGACAGCATTTGCATATATTAAAGAATTTGAGTCTGGTGAGATTACTAAGGATATTAGTGATCATCTCAGTATTATTATTAATGCGGGTCAAATTTTATATTCTGAGTTGCCGAGTGTCGCATATCGGATTTTAGGTTTGACGGGGTCTTTGGCTTGTTTAAGTGATGGTGAAAGACGATTGCTTGAACGGTACCAATTTAATAGGGAGTCCTTGATTCCAACGACGTTTGATCGTCAGACACCTGTTCAGGATATTCCACCGGCAGCTATTGAATCTGAGTCTTCATTTAGAGATCAGATTAAGGAGGATATTGAAAAGAATATTCGTTTAGAGCGTCCTGTTTTTGTGGTATTTGAAACCTATGAGAAATTAGAGTCATTTTCATCGTGGCTTGCTAAAAACCCCATTTCTCTCCCGAACTATAAAACCCCGTTGATATTAACAGAGCGATTGTTATCAGATAAACGAGATAATATTATTCAGCGAGCGACGGGTGAAAGTGTGATTACGTTGATGACACGGACTTATGGCCGTGGTACGGATTTCACTTATCAAAACCATCGTTTAGAGGATAAGGGAGGGGTTCATATTTTGGTGACATTTCGGCCGGAGACCAAAGCGGAACGTATCCAAATCGAAGGTCGTACTTGTCGGCAAGATCAACCGGGGAGTATTCGGCACTTGTATTTAATTAGTGATCTTGTTCGTGCTGGGTTTATTTCTAGATCAGGAGGCCGTCCAGATTTATCTGATTTGAAGGGCGATGATTGGGAGTCTTTTTTGGAGTCTAAGGCCAAAGAATTGGATGAGAATCGAGTCGAAAGGATGATTAGTGCGTGTAAGGAAAAGGGGCCGAATCATCATCGGACCTTGAATTTAGGGGAGGCGATTCAATGTGGGGATCGGTCGTCAGCGGGTATTCTTAAAGACCTGCAAGGCTATAGCAGTCGATTTACATTTGATTAATTGTGCTGGGTAATGGGGGGGGCTATAAGGGGACCGATATTGGTTATAGTGACTCATTTAAATAAGTTGCTGGAATGGGATAACAGGGGTGATTTTTACTTTAATTTACCACAGCGTCTTTCCCTCAAACTGCCAATAGTGTAAAATAAGATAACCCTATCAAGATGGAGTCAACATGACAAATAAATCAAGCAACCCTGTGAAAGAATCTTTAAAAAAAAGAAAGTTAAATCCAAAAGAACTTAGTATTAAATATAACGCATTACCAAACTCACAAAAACAATTCCAATCGGGTCAGTTGTTTCCAGATATCCATGTGCCTTACAGAAAGATTACCTTGTCAGATACCGAGTTAAATGGTGTCAAAACCCCAAATGATCCGTTGAATGTTTATGATTGTTCAGGGCCATATACCGATCCCGAACACTTGATTAATATTGAGCAAGGGTTACCTGAAACACGTAAGAAATGGGTCTTAGATCGTGATGATGTTGAGGCATTAACATCGCAAAGTTCACTTTATTATCATTCTCGTCAAATTGAAAAGTCGGCAGATGGATTACGTTTTCCAAACAAACGGCAACCGTTACGTGCTAAAAAAGGACATAATGTTTCGCAGATGCATTATGCCAAAAAAGGGATTATTACGCCAGAAATGGAATATATTGCCATCAGAGAAAATATGACCCCGGAATTTGTTCGTGATGAAGTTGCGCGTGGGCGGGCAGTGATCCCTGCAAATATCAATCATACTGAATTAGAACCCATGATTATTGGTCGAAATTTTAAAGTTAAGATTAACGCTAATATTGGTAACTCTGCCATTACGTCTAGTATTATTGAAGAGGTTGAAAAAATGACCTGGTCAATCCGCTGGGGTGGTGATACGGTGATGGATTTATCGACCGGTCAAAATATTCATGAAACCCGTGAATGGATTTTACGAAACTCGCCAGTTCCTATTGGGACGGTACCTATTTATCAAGCGTTAGAAAAAGTTGATGGAAAAGCAGAAGAACTGACCTGGGAAATATTTCGTGATACCCTTATTGAACAAGCTGAACAAGGGGTCGATTACTTTACTATTCATGCGGGTGTTTTGTTGCGGTATGTGCCCTTAACTGCACAACGCTTAACCGGTATCGTGTCACGTGGTGGATCTATTATGGCCAAATGGTGTTTAGCCCATCATAAAGAAAATTTCTTATATACGCATTTCAATGACATTTGTGAGATTATGAAGGCCTATGATGTCACCTATTCGTTAGGTGATGGATTACGGCCCGGCTCTATTGCTGATGCGAATGATAAAGCACAGTTTGGTGAACTTGAAACATTGGGTGAGCTGACAAAAATAGCATGGGAGCATGATGTTCAGACCATGATCGAAGGGCCTGGGCATGTGCCAATGCATTTAATTAAAGAGAATATGGACAAACAATTGGACATTTGTCATGAGGCTCCTTTTTATACTTTAGGGCCATTAACCACAGATATTGCGCCAGGCTATGACCATATTACAAGTGCGATTGGGGCGGCTCAAATTGGATGGTATGGAACGGCAATGTTATGTTATGTCACCCCTAAAGAGCATTTAGGCTTACCGAATAAAGATGATGTTAAAGAAGGGATTATTGCCTATAAAATTGCAGCTCATGCCGCTGATTTAGCGAAGGGGCATCCCCGAACACAGGAATGGGATAACGCATTATCTAAAGCCCGCTTTGAATTTAGATGGGAAGATCAATTTAATTTAAGTTTAGATCCAGATACTGCCCGTTCATATCATGATGAAACATTGCCATCTGAAGGAGCTAAAACTGCACACTTTTGTTCAATGTGTGGTCCTAACTTTTGTTCAATGAAAATTACACAAGAAGTACGTGACTATGCAGCCAAGCAAGGGGTCTCAGATCAAGCGGCGATTGAACAGGGGATGGCTGAAAAAGCAAAAGAGTTTAAAGCTAGTTTGTAAGTTGATAGGTTAATTAAGTCGATGAAAAAAATTAAAAAAAGGTCATTTCTCCGACTTTTCATTGGTCGTTATTTTTATATTTTAAAACGCTATTTAGAATGGCAAAAAAGCAAACATTT
>PBBE01000031.1 GCA_002716485.1 Actinomycetota bacterium | reverse complement strand
TGTTCCAGTAGGGTTATTGGGATTGGCAATAAAGATCATCTTGGTTTCAGGCTTGATCTGGGCCAGGATCCCGTCGAGATCATAATACCACTCTTTCATAGGCACCTCACGATACGTCGCGCCCATTACATGGGTATTGTGGGCGTACATTGAAAAGGTATGTCGAGATGTGATCACTTCACAACCGGGCTCTAAATAAGCCAGGGCTAATAGCTGCATCAGATCGTCACTGCCATTGCCCAGGACCACCTGCGTTTTATCAAGGCCCCAAAATCGAGCCAGCTGGGGGATAAGCCCATGGGTGCTCTGGTCAGGGTAATGATGGGCCTGTTGACCAACCTTGGTCAAGTCATTGGCCTTAATGGGGCAACCCAAAGGGTTCTCATTAGAAGCTAACTTAAGAATCTGATGTCGCGTCGATTTTGTTTTAACTGCCGCAATGGACTTTCCAGGTTGATATGTAACGAGCTTGTCCAAGGCCTTTCGTTTACGGATCATGGGCTGTACTCCCGGTAATTATTCAGATCCACTATAACTTGGAAGACAGAGTGGGTGCAAGTATGAATCTTCATCGACGCGCTTAATGGGGCACGAAGCGGTTATAATGTTCACCGTCTTTGGATACGCTTACCGATAAATACAACCGGACCTCTTGCAGGCCCTGGTGTTGAATATAGTCTCGCCAATGGCCCTTAGACTCGCAACGAGGCCCCTTAGGGCCACGCCGCCATTCTTTGAGCTGGTGATCTGGACAAGATAAAATCACAATAGGGACCTGATACAAATGAACCGCGGTCTCCTGGGCAAGCTGGGCGAGTTCGGGCCCCAAGGGCCCTTTCCATGCACGGCTCACTGTTAGGGCTGACATCAGGGAAGTTTGATCTGAACCTTTAATTTCTAGATACTGTTGGCAAAGAAACTGGAATCGAGATAGGCTGATACTGGCCCCGATACTTTCCAAGGCATCTAAAATGGCGTGCATATAACAAAAGCCGTCCCCTTTTACAGGGAATAATTGACAGTCATCAGGAAGCACGGTCACAGGCGTGAACGCTGAGCTCATTTGCTTTCTGGTATCTTCTTTCGATGGGTCAAACTGGGTAAACTCTGACGCACTTTTGCTTGATAGTCGATGTCTAGTTCAGCCATGACCAGTTCTTCTTGATCAGCAGATCCTTCGGCGAGGACCTTCCCCCAAGGGTCAATGACCATGGAATGGCCATAAATGGGGATATCGCCCACCCCGACCCCGATCTGGTTGGGGGCCAATACAAAGCACTGGGTCTCAATGGCACGGGCCCGGAGCAATACCGACCAATGGGCCGCTCCGGTCTGACTGGTAAAGGAGGCAGGGACCGTGATGATCTGGGCGCCCTTATCGGCATAATAACGATACAAATCTGAAAAGCGAAGATCATAACAGACACTCATACCCAATGTAAGGCCATTGACCTGGCCAAGCACAGGCGTATCACCGGCCTCGAACCAGCCGGACTCTTTGATACTTCGGGTCTCTAAAGTCACATCAAAGAGATGAATTTTTCGGTACTGGGCACTAATCTCGCCCCTCTCATTAATCAAAATTGAGGTATTAAAACACTTTTTGGAGCCGGGGATCTGTTCGGAGATACTTCCGGCCAAGATCCAGACCTGATGTTGCTTTGCTAAGGCCATGAGCGGCTGGGTACTGGGCCCAGGGATGGCTTCGGTTTGGATGGGACTAATCACCCGTTGTTTCCTAAACTGAAACACTTCTGGTAGACACAAAAACTGGGCACCGGCCGAAATAGCGGCTTCACACATCTGAAGGGCCTTGGCTTGGTTATCCGGCACCGATTCAGTGGCATTCATTTGAATTAAGGCGACTTTCATGATTAAAACCCCCTTGATCTTGGGTTTAGAGGGAGCTTTATCCCGCTTTTTTGATCTATGATAACATATAAACGGCTCCATAAGCTTATAAATAAAATTTTCCTCGAGTCTTGTGATCTTGTAAATGGCTTGACACACTTAATCCTAGTGTCTTAACGACCATGAATAAACCACTTATTAAATTTTAAGGTGCAATTTCAATAGCATCAAAAAACTCATCTTCTTTTTTTTCTACTAATTCTTCTACGCTACTCCCAGCATGTAACTCTTTAAGTAAAACACGTACCCACTCTGTATTAGATGACTCCAAGAAATCTCCTTTAAGAAACTGATTCAAATGTGTAATCTGCACTGTATCTGCTTCATTTAATAATGCTATATCATTCACTGACTTCACTAAATTAAATATAAAATAACGCAGAACAATAGCTTGTCTTTTTTTGATATTAATCATTATTTTCAATATTCTTATTAATGCTAAATCACTCCACTTAAGCCCTTTAAATTCAGCTATAGATTTTTTAATATTGCATAAAATCAAAGGATAAGTTGATTCATCTACCGAAATAGTGGGCGACAATGAATAGGTCAAGTTAGACACTGAATTAATTGAACTAGAAATTTTTTTAGAATCATTCGTTGTTATTCCTATCACTGAACAAAAATCAACCTCTTTCTTGTCTGCTAACTTAAATGCTTTTCGATTCACAGCTGATGCTAGCTCACGCTGAGATTCTTTAGGAACCTCATCTCCATTTTCAATTAATATACTCCCCCAATTACCCTCTACCAACTTCCAATACCCATTACTAGATGGCTGAAACCGCTTTTGTGGCAACTTTTGTCGAAAATCGTAAATGCCTATCAAGTCTTTCCTTTCTATTGAAGCTTCAATCTGGACAACATTATCATTATACTTTCCAGGCGACTTAAGTAGGAAAGGCCTCTGATCATTAAAGCGCCGATCTATATCATAAAGCCGGTACATATTAAACCCAGTAGTAAAGGTCATTAAATTAAACGTAATAAATCCAAGCAGCCCCTGTATAGCAACCTCTTTATTTGCATACTCTGGATTATCATTAAATGGACTAACACCATCTGAATACTGTGTATATGAGCCGACCGTCAAATGCAAACAATTGGGTTCCTGAACCTGAGGACATTCATAATCAACAAATAACTCTTTATAAGTAAAACGACGAAACACCTCTGCACTTGCCTTCATTAACCACAGCCCCACTATAAATACAAATGATGGCAAATAATCTAACATGGCCCTCTTATATAAAAATGACTGATCATATTTTTTAGAAACTCCCTCAAACTCATTTCTTAAAAAATATTTAACCTTAGCTTGTTCTTCGGTCCTCTCTACAAAAATCCCAGGTCGCTTAACATTATATTTTTTATAATTCAACAAAATATAATCATGCAGCGCATTCTCCAGTAGACTTGATTTCCCAATTCCATAGCTTCTCAGTCCGTCAGCTCTAAAAGCATCTTGCAAAATAACCACAATTGACTCTGGAATATATTTCTTTTTATTATTTAGATTTAAATACCTCATTTTATAAACATACTCATCAGCAAGATAACATAGTTTAATAATCACCTCCTCTCGGCCGATCATTAAAACAAATGGATCTTTCTTTTCTAAATCTAAAATCTCTTCTATCTTAGGAATACTACTCCATAACCTAAACCCATTATCTGTAAATCTTTCTCCCTCTTCATTTAGCTCTATAAAAACATCCTTATTGATACTATTAAATGCCCTTACTAGCTGATTGATACTATTCAAATGGCGCTGATACCCCTCGCTTAAATTTTTTCCCTTCCAATACTTAACACCTTTTTTTTGAACATACCCACTTGACGGACTGGCCGGATCGACCCACACGCCATCTGCTGCTTGATCAAATATTTGTCCATAGCTCGTAACACTTGTATCGCTATCTGTATCTAAGCTGCCTAAGTATACCTGTTTCTCTGCCTCACTCTTCTCAACCCAGACCCCATCTTCACCTTTAGCATACAACTTCCCATCCTCGATGATGTGACTATCTCCTGCTTCGCCATCTTTGGCATCTAAATTCACATAGCCCCCAGCCCCATCACTGGCATACCCATTCCCCGACACATTATTTATGTTGATCCACTCAGCTAGCTTCATTCTTGAAATTCCTTGTTTTATTTCCAGACTTTTTGTTGCTTCTGCCCATTGATTGATTATCTTGTCATCAATATGAAGCCACCAAGCCTGTAACAACAATTCATTACCGATTGGCATTTTATATGCACTGGCAAAAAACATAGCTGTAGTAACCACACGCTTTATAGCACTATCAAAAACAAATAACTCAACCCCAGGAATTTTAATTAACTTTAATAACGGCTCAATTAAATGACTCGATAACTCCATTCTATCCCCCTGTGACGCAGGAAAACTATCAACCTGCTTGCAAATGATCCTTTTTAGTTTTTCAATATTCGCGTCATTTAATTCAAATAAACAAGAAAGTTTAAGCATATCATAACGACCACTTTTTTTTTGACGGTCACTCATATCTGACTCATTAAGCCCACTTGTTAATAGTAACCCTGAATAGTTTAATGCCATCCCTTGTTTTCCACAGGCAAATAATCTACCACTAGTTAATAAGGTATCTATAACACCCTTAGCAACCTTATCTAAATTTTCAAGTCCAATAATGCCATGCCTTGTTGTTACAAGGCCACCCATGATATATCGATGTTGCTCAGCAATTCCTGGTTCGGCTACATAGTCTCCTAATATATCCCCACGCGTTGAATGAGATAGATAAAATATTCTTTGAGGGTCAACCATTTGACATATATCTCCAGCAGATTGAATTTTCTCTTTTAATACGGTACAAATTGTTAAAATTGCACTCCCAAAAAAAGCAAGTAACCCAACATAATAATCTTTTTGAAAAAGACCTGCATTCTTAACGCCACCGCCCCAAATCCTCCCTACCTCCCAAAAGAAAGACACCTCAATATTAACTTGACTTAAGTCATCAACCGTTCTAAATTGATTACCATAAACATCAGTTTTCCAATCAGAATATGTTACATTATATACGCTCACAAAGTCCCTTGACTCATACTCAGATAGGATACGAGATAAGGTTAAATTTAAAACCCTATAAAACACCCATGCCATTGGCCCATAAAAAACCAATTCCCCTACTGCTCGCCAAAGGAACTTTTGAAAATCTTCTTTTCTTTTCTCAGAATCCCAAACTAACTTCATTCCCCCTTTTTTATTGATTAGTATCGACGGCAATTTAGTTTGATCGCTATCAAAATGTCTTTGAATCAACTCTATTAGACTTGTTTTCCCTACCCCATTTGGGCCAAGGATCATTATTGCCGTACTTTTTTTTCTAGTAATATATGTACCTTCTAGATTAACTTGATCCTCCAATGATGCATACATTTTTTTTATTGCAGAACACAACTTCTTCTCATTTTGTTCTGAAATTAAAAACTCAGAAAACCACTCTTTGACGCTATTCTTATTATCCAGTGATAACGCATTTATCGAAATTGATACATGACTGACACCATGTCCCCTCAAAGATATAATCTTAAAACATATTGAACTCAATACTTATCCCTACCTTTCTTTTTTTAACACCCTTACCCCCGACTTATACAACAGTACCAGATCGGTATCACCTTATCAACACCCTATCTATCCATCGTATCTAACATAATCTAACTTCGATTACCCTACTCACTTCTCTATGCATCCTTAATAAGACAATATTATTTTCAATACACTCTTTTTATTAAACCGCTATGTATTTCATATTTTTTTTCTTTTGACTTCGACAAACCCCCAATTTCCCAACTTGAATCAATCGAACCGGTATGGTACCATATTTTATCATTGCCTCATCAGATTATATCGCTAAAATAATTCTCAAAGGAAAAAAAATGCCAAAAAAAGAATCACCCAACAATCTGGGACTAACGACAACCCAATCAAAATGGAAAAACTTAACATCATCACTTACAAGTGACATTATAAAGAAAACAGCTAAGGAGATTGATTTAAACCATACATTCCCCACTAATAATTTTAAAGAAATGGGCAAGGCGGGACTACTAGGGATCCCCATAAGAAAAGATATTACCTCTCAAGCAAGTGACCTTACAAGCATTATCCATGTAATTGAGGAGCTGGCAAAAGCCTGCACCTCTACTGCCCAATCTTACCTTATGCACATATCCGCACTCCCAATGCTAGATATCCTGGCAACAGATCAACAAAGAGAGAGCCTCCTCACCCCTATTATCGAAGGTCATCACCTTGGTAGCTTTGCCATGAGTGAGCCTGGAACAGGGTCTAGGTGGTGGCACATGGAAAGCTACTGCAAAAAAACAACCTCTGGACATATCATCAATGCTTCAAAATCCTTTGTTACTAACGCGGGTCAATGCCAGTACTATATTGTGCCAGTAAAAACATCTCAGTCGGCATCTCCTGATGATTTAAATATCTTTTATATTGAATCCAGTACCAAAGGCATCAATGTTAAAGGACGCCAAAATACAATGGGTCTTAGAGGCACATCTAGTTTGCCAGTCGAATTTAATCAATGTAGAGTGTCCAAAATTCATCAATTTGGAAACACAGGAGAGGGATTTCATTTTCTTATGGCTTATGTATTACCCATATATCAAATTGGATTATCCGCTGTCTACCTTGGCGTTGCAGAATCAGCCTATCAGGAAGCCCTTCATCACTCTAAAACCCGTATTTACTCAGATACCAAAAAAACCTTAGCTGACTCTGAAACCATTCAAAGATATATTACCGAAATGCGATTAAAGATTGACCAAACCCGTGAACTAGTATACAAGGTCTCTAAAATGGCTAACCACGTCACCAACATTCTTAATGAAATCGCGCCACTAGGAATACTTAATCAAACACTAACAGGACTGTATAATGATGACTTTCTAATCTATGTTGGAGAAGTTAAAATTGCATCCTGTGAAATGGTCAAATTTGTAACGGATACAACAATGAAAATATGTGGTGGATCTGCTTATCGAACTGGACACACCTCTGAACGCCTACTTAGAGACTCCTTTGCTGGCTCCCTACAAGGCCCCAATGATGACATATTAAAGACACTTCTTGGAAAGAAGCTATTAGGCCTTCCGTTCCCCTGGGAAACACAAAAATGAAACCTAGTATTTCTGAGCTCTGGTATTATATATCAGTAGGGGCGGGATTAGCCTTGGCAACTATTTCCTTCACCATGTTATCGGGCATGTTTGAACTATTAAACGGTTGGTCTGTTATTTTTTCAATTATTCTAGCAGGCCTATTCTGTACCCTTATTTCACTTTCAGTCGCGGAACTAGCCAGTATGTACCCTTCAAGCCCTGGAATCCGAACATATTTAAAGTCTGCATTTGGCAACCAGATCTCACTATGGATCATGTATCTATACCTCTTTTTTATTATCCTCATCGCTGGTGTAGAAAGCTATATATTTGCCTTAGTTGTTAATTATATTGCGCCTAATATACCTGAAACCCTAATTGTATTATCACTCTTAATCAGTATTATATTAATCAATATCTATGGAATAGAGCTATCTAAAAAGTTCCAAATGCTCACTACTGGCATTTTACTTTCATTCATTTTCATTTTTGGATTAATTGGTATTTATAATTTTGATTTATCATTTTTTTATTCCAGCCTCTTAGAAACCCCTTTCGATCAACTAGCATTAATTCCCGCAGGTATAGGCATGGCCATATTTTTATTTGTAGGCTTCGAATGGGTAACACCCCTGGGGGCCTCTCCCCATTCATATAAAAAATTAATACCTCTATCAATGCCATTAGCAATTGGAATCAATACTATTGTCTACTGTGTATTTGTATTTGGTCTTTTTTCTAATCTTAGCATTACAGATATTACCCATAACTCTATCCCACAAATGAACTACGCAAACACAATACTGGGAAACTTAGGTCTATACCTAGCTTTTTCCATGTCTATCTTGGCAATACTCTCAACATTTAACTCAGGGGTTTTAGGTGGATCAAGATTAGTCTACATCCTAGCTAGAGAAGGAAATCTTCCCAAATACTGTGCTAAGATATCTATAAAAACAGGAACTCCCGTTGGCAGCATTTTATTTTTAGGAGGCCTTGGAACAGCCTCAGCTTGCATTGTACTTACTTTTCAATTAGAAATCTTATCTGCAGTCATAGGCTCTGCTATTATTTGCCTTGTTTACATGTCATTAATGATTGCAAATATAATACTAAGGAAAAAGCAGACTAAAATAAAACGAAGTTTTTCGTCACCAGTTCCTACATTTTTACAATGGACTACAATATCTATTTTACCTGTATTTGGTATTGGTGCCCTTTTTGCGTACCCTCAAATGAAGCAACAAGCCACAATATCACTACTGGTCTTTATTCTTCTATCATATATTTTAGCAAAAAAATATAATACCACACAACAACATAACAGCTAATCCACCATTATGCCATGTACCTTACCGCCTATAACTGTTAATACAGTTAATCAGCCTAGACTTTTGAATATTGTCATTATTAAAATTTTCATCTTCCATCCAATCCAAAAAACCCTGTCGGATCTTAGGCCATTCTTTATCGATTATTGAGTACCAAGCCGTATCACGATTACGCCCCTTAACAACCATCATCTGCCGAAACACCCCCTCAAACGTCATTCCTATTCGCTCTGCAGCTTGTCGTGATTTAATATTCAATGAATTACACTTCCACTCGTATCGACGATACCCCAACTCAAACACCCGATTCATCATCAAATACATCACCTCTGTAGATAACCTTGTTCTCTGAAGCATTGGACTATATGCCAAATGCCCCACTTCAATTGATCCGTTCTCTGGTGAAATCCTTAAGTAACTAGCAATACCCAGTGCCTTATTGGTCTTACGATCAATAATTGCATAAAATTGAGGATCTGTTCCAAGGCAATTCTCGATCATCCAAGATCTGTATTTTGCAACTGAATCAAATGGACCATATGGCAAATAATCCCATACCTTACCATCTCCATCCAATTGATAAGCATCAAATAACTGTGATGCAAAGTCAGTATTTTTAACAGGCATTAATACCACCCATTTCCCTGTCATTACTGTAAATGGAGGAAAGGAACATCCCTCCCAATGATCCACAGGCTCACCAAGAACTAGCCCTAAACCACTTTTCATCTCCTTAAATTCTGTTACTTTTTTCATATTAAAACTTAAGACCTTCCTCATCTTCTCTGCATCATCTCTAATATAACTATTATCTTATACTATTATTTAATCAAACAACCACTAAATACTCGCTCCCCAATGTGCCTTTTCATTAAATTTCCTCTTAAACTCTTCATACTCTTTGTTCATTACTGGCTCAAATGACAAACTAAATGACTTAAAGACGTTACCAGGAATCGACCGATCAAATCCAATATGAATTGGTAATGCAAGCATCTCCCATCCCCAACCCCCTCGCAATACTACCCAAACCAACAGGAACACTAAATTTCCTGCAATACTATGTGTAAGATTATATAATATATAAAATACTTTAGCCATTTTTCTGACTGGCCCCTTTTTGATAAAATAATAAATAATTGCTGCAGGAATATACCCAAATATATCTTGCCATGCGATCGCAACAATAAATACTGGCCAGCTAATCTCATCAATGTGAAAATACAATAAACTTAATGAAAATACCATTACAATAAAGTAATCTAGCCTCATTAAAAAATAAGTACTTTTTGTATGAAATTGATTTTTTATATCCATCTACCCTACCTTATTTTTGTTTTAAATAGAATATCCATAACTGGATCAGTAATATTATAATTCCCCTTCATCATCAGCATCGGATTATGATGAATCGTATGATTCTCTTTAAGGCGTCTAAAAATAGGCACTAAATCCATTACTTTTGAAAAAAACGCACTGGGCTTTAAATGAAAGTAAAAATGCAATAAATCTAGA
The DNA here is from genome assembly GCA_002716485.1 of Actinomycetota bacterium. Classification (GTDB taxonomy): domain Bacteria; phylum Margulisbacteria; class Marinamargulisbacteria. The sequence continues at coordinate 12,236 of PBBE01000031.1, read as the reverse complement.
TTCAAAAATAAAAAAACGGCTGTAGACAAGCTCAGCAAAGCTACATTTTTGCCCCAAAAATAATAGGAAACACCCGCCAAAGGGATACCAAAAACAATAAAATAAAACCCTAGAATACGCGTCGGGAATAGCACAATCTCAAAATCCCCTGGCATCTCATAATACATTTCAGAGTGAGTAAAAAATCGATGATGCTGCATTGAATGCCGCTTAAATAAAAAGCGAAACCCTTTTATACGCCGATGACTAGGCCACCTGTGACTCAAGTACTCCTCAAAATTAACAATAAGAAAAGTCACCGGAACTGCCAACAACTCTATCAACTGCATATCTTTTACCTGCGACAAACACCCTATCAGCACCGCCAGACAAAGCCCTATATTGGACATCAGATTTACCCAGCCACTATACGACTTAGCAATACCTACCCCTCGATAATGACGCCTAAATTCGGCTACCTTACTCATTACCCCATCCCCTTCAAACCATCAATATCTAAATCTAGATTATGCTCTTTAATAAAATCAAAAAGCATATCTGACAAGGCCTCAAGAGTTCTAAATGACTCCCGATTAATTTTTGCCACAGGAAGACTTGTATTGATGCAGGACTCAATATATTTGGTCACCTCCATTATGGTGAGCGAGTCAACGATTCCGGTTCGAATTAATGGCGTTGCCATCGATAAATCACCTGGGCAATAGGGTGAAAACTTTCTTACCGCATCCACTAAAAAATTCTGTACTATACTTTTGTCAATTACACTCTCTCTTAATTTCATGATCAAATACCCCTCTCCTTTAATTTTAATCGATCTACTTTCCCACGATTAGTTTTTGGTAACTCTTTCACTGACTTTATTAATTTAGGCAACATGAAATGTGGCAGAACACTCTTTAATTTTTGCCTGATAAGATTAACTACGATATCTATAGATCCATAACTATCAAGTGCCTGTTGATTAAAAACACACCACAATACAATAGCCCCAGACTCGCTATTACTCCCGTGAAATACAGCCACTACATCATCAACTAACTCCGTATCTTGAACATGTGACTCAATTTCATCAAGCTCAATTCTATACCCTCTTATTTTAATTAAATTATCTTTTCGACCTTTAAGCCAAAGCACTTTATTTTTATCAAAATACCCATAATCACCTGTACAATACCACCGATGATTATCCTGTAAAAAGAATTTACTCTTATTAAGAATCGGACTATTGAGATACCCTGGACTCACACACCTTCCAGACACAACAATCTCACCTTCACCATCATAAGAAATAATGCCATTATCTTGCCGCAAGGCTACCTGGGCATTTGAAATCGCTTCCCCAATTGGACACTCTGACCTAAACACAATATCTGTCTTTATTTTTGAAAATGTACAAACATTAGTTTCAATTGGACCATATAAATTATATACCTCTTGATTAGGCTCTACCCAATCTAAAAGCGCCTTTAGTCGTGTTACTGGAAATTTTTCTCCTGCAAATAAGATCCTCTTAAGCTTAGGCATAGCCTCTTTCATTAGCGCCCCCTTATCCATTAAGCCGATAATCCCTGACGGCACCATATATAAATTGGTAATCTGATCATCCCTAATAAGATTCACCACATAAGAAAAAAACATAGCATCATCCTCAGGCAAAAGCGTTACACGCGCTCCTGCTAAAAACGCATTATAGAGATCTAAAACTGACAGATCAAAACTAAGCTGGGCATGATTTAGAAAGTGTTCATCTTGAGAAAACTCAAATTCACTTGCTGCCCACTCCACAAATGCAAGCGCGTTATCATGTGTAATCCGCACCCCCTTTGGCTTACCTGTAGATCCTGAAGTATATAATAAATAAGCGAGATCCTCGCCCTTTCTTTGGGGCACGAATCGCTTGTAATCATTAGAGTCACTGTTAATCTCTTTAAAATTATGGCACTTAACATCAGATTTAATCTCTAGTTTTTTTTCATCATGCAATGTCAGCGCATACTGTATACAATCTGGCAAAAACTCTAACTTAGACCACTCCTGAGATAAAAATTCATCCAAGACCACGACACTCACAGCCGCATCTCTTATCAACTCCTTTAATCGCTCAGGCGGAAACCTTGGATCCAAACTCACATAAACTAAATCTACTCTCAAGGCCGCCTGCATCACGCTAACCACATCAATAGACTTAAAAGAAGCAATTGCAACAGAATCCCCTTTATTCAAACCCAAACCAGAAAAATAAGATGCAAACTGAGCAACACGTTCCCCCAACTGAGCATACGTCACTTGCTCCCCACTGCATATCAGCGCAACATCATCTGGATACAGATTTATACTTCTTTCCAGGACTTGCCCTAAGTTATCCATTAGCACATCCTCACTAAAGACATGGCCCCCCAAACATACGGCCCACTAGCAAGTAACAACACAGGATCACTCTTTTCCCCCTCTTTTTCTAACTCATAGTCTGCTAAATTAATCAGAATATCTGAGCAATCACAATGGGCGAACCTTGAGATGTTTTTCGAATATATCCTGTCAACATCCACCTTTGTTTGCCTAGAAATAATTCGCAATATTGATAAATTAACACTATTGGTTAGTAGCTGCTCATAATCTGAACCGACTCTACCTAAAGATTGATTAAGCTGCTGAACTGCCCCTGAAATACCCTCTGCTGTCCGCTTAAAGAATGTTGAAAAATCAGAGGCAGAATCAATCTCTAGTAATCCCCAATCAATATTTTTATTAATGGCCTCGATAAAATATCCATTATTTTGTTCTGACGAAACAATACAACTAGCAGCCGCGTCACTAATCACTGAAATCCCATTATCAACAAGCCTCGATTCATGGGGAGAGAGACAATCTGCAGAAAAAACTAATACATTTTTTTTTCTCCCCGATTCAACCAATCCCACCGCCAACTCAATAGCAGCAATAATATTCACACATTGAGAAAAGGAAACCCCCATTCCTGTACAGTGAGATAAATTTAATGACAGCAACAAGCTATTTAATTCTTTACTATAATGCACTGGACACCAAGGCTTACCACTCATCGCATAACCTGACGTTGCATAAATCACCTCGTCAATCTGACTACGATCTACCCCGGCTCTATCTACTGTCTTTTCAATACTAGATTTGGCTAACTCTACTGGCTTTTTTGTTGAAAGAGAAAAAGTCTCCAATCCTAATGTAAGTAAAGTATCTAATGTATTTGTATCTTTCTTTAACTCTTCTATTTCTGAGATAGGCCTCAAACTACCCACTTCATATGAGGCGCCTTTTAAATATGCACAACTAACCGCTTGACTACTTCTTTCTTTTATTAAGTTTTTCATTACCAACGCACTCCTACTCTCCCCCTTACCCCCATAAAACCAATGAAATAGCATCTAATTTTATCTGGTCTTTATCATCTGCATAAATCACGAGGTTACCATCAAGAAAAGAGTTTGCAGGATTTATAACCCCGGTAAATATCCCCTCCAACTCTACGTAAGTCGCCTCTAGTGTTACTTGATGCTTAGCCACACCCCCTTCCCCTTCAACAACTGTATCAATAAAAGTATCTTTAAACTGAATATTAAACTGGTCCCCTGTGTCCACAGCCACAATAGACACACAAGGCTCCCAGTTTTTTAATAAAACACGCATCTTATCATTATTATTTATCTTTTCTTTGTAGCCCAATAGCGCACCTTGTAATTCTGACATCCTTAAACTCCTAGCATTGCTTTTTTTAATTTTTTATACGCTGGTTTTTCTCCAAGAAGAACCTTTAATACTGCAACATGAAAATCTTCTCCACGAATAGTATCGCCAATCTGGCGACCATTCTTTATAACACTTGTTCCCTCATCTGGCTCATAATCAATCAAGACCTCATCTCCACTTAACATCGTTGTAAAGCATTGATTAAACTGATCTAATCGTACTGAACATGCGTCATAGGCTTCCTTACTTAAGTTATCCCTAAACCCATCTACCCAGCCATCTTGAATCAATTTCCCATCTATTTTCTCATATAAATAGTGTAAAACTATTCGCTTTGGATTCTTATCCTGAAATACCTCATCTTCAACACGGTATTCATCTTTGGTATACAATGCGCCGATATAAATATCAATCGTATACTTCTGCCGAACTCCCGCCCCGTTTAACTTTAATTCTTGGCTTCCTAAGTTTATCTTTTCATCTAATACAACATTATTAATTTTCATATTAGCCTCCTATCTTATTATTCTTTTTTGATTTAATACGACACCTCTTCTATAACGTTGTTAAATCGATCTACTAGTTTTGGATCAAGAGCAAGATACCCACCCTCAAACCCAAGCGGAGTATTTTTGATTTTATTTCGTATTCGCTCCTCATGTAGCCTCATCATTTCTTGACGGGGTTCCCTAAAAAAGTCCACAGACATAACCACCCTATCTTCATCTGTAAGATTCCATGCCATATGAGGCTCTGTGGTATCAAATACAAAAAAACGATCCTCCCGCCACCGAACGATAGAGTCCTTAACTTTTAAACATACATTTCCCTTAGGTACCTGTAAGCCAATATGCCCACGATATTGAAATGGATCATTATTAATATGACATTTAATGGTAGATTGCGCCTTCAGCCGAGAAAACCAAAGATTAATAATTCCATTCTCCTCAATAACTTCATCTAAAAACTCATAGGTATCAGGCAAATTACTTCGAAGAACCTCAATTATCCGTCTAACATCTACTGATAACTTTTCTGATAAATAATCAATGTAAAAATCTAAGTTTCGATTAGAATAAAGAGGAAAAATATGCCAAGAATTATTTTGCACTTGATTTTCCCCTGACACCTCCTTCATTTCATGAAGAAAATCTTCATCCTCACAAAATTCATATGCTTTTTTAAATAGATCCATATTTTCTTCAAACTTTTTTAAAAATAAATACTCATTACTGCTTTTAATCGTTCCAGCTTCAAATGGTACAATATTTTCTCTGATCATTATGTATTCTCCTCTAAAATTTATTTCGAACACCATGATAGTACCATTACAGTATGGATCTAGTCAACAACAAAAAAACACACATCCCAAACCAAGTTACTGCCAGTAGCGACCCAACTGCTTGATTATTTTTTATTTAACCCAATATAAATTTTTAACAAAACTGGAACCACCAACAATGACAATATAGTTGCTGAAAGCAGCCCACCTATTATTGCCCAGCCCATTGGCGCCCACAAACCACCCCCTCTTAACGTAAGAGGAAGCAGACCTAAAATGGTGGTTAGAGACGTTAATACAATAGGAACAAACCTACTCTGAACAGATAAAATAATAGCCTTACCCCCCCCCTCACTCGCACCTTTACTTAAACGCCTATTAAGCTCATCAACTAACAAAATGGTATCATTAACCACAATCCCAAATAGCCCCGACAAACCAACCAAAGCTGTAAACGAAAAGGGGTTTTCAGTCAAAAAAAGAGCTAAAACAGACCCAGAAACAGACAGAGGAATCATAAAAAGGACTATGAAAGGCTGTATAAATGACCTAAATTGCAAAACTAAAATTGAAAAAATACCAGCTATCGATATTAAAATTGACATATACATTTTTCCAAATGCCCGCTCTTGAACCTCTTTATCACCCTCCACCCTATACCTATACCCCTCAGGCCAGTCTATTTTATCCAAACCCATTTTAATCAAGCGGGTCAACTCTAATGTCGAATACCCACTCTTCGCCTCAGCAGTTATCGTACTACCCCTCAAAAGATTATGATGCTCAATGGAGAAAAGCCTCTCTTCAAACCCATAGTCAGCGATTTGTTTCAGCGGAATATAGCCTCCCATATTACTTATAAAAAACAATTCATCAAAAAAAGCCATCTCCCCCTTTTTATCGCTATTAATCAGCAGCTTTATCTTATATGAACGCCCCTCTTTATCTTTTAATAAATCGATATCCTCCCCAGAAAATGCAACGCGCAACACCTGATAAACCTGTGCCAAAGATACACCTAAAAGAATCGCCTTCTCCTTATTTATATTCAAATAAATATCACTTTTTATTTCATCAAAGGGATTCTGAATATCAGTTACACCCTCCACTTTAGACATAACCTCTTTAACATCTTTAGACAACCTAGCCAATTCATCCAGGTTCTCCCCCATAAGATTAATTGCAATTTCTGCATCAACTGGAGGCCCCTGCTTAAGCTCAAACACATTAACCACCCCCATAATATTCATCTTAGTTATCCTTGATGTTAAATACCGCTTTACCTCTGACACATTCTCCTGCTGATCTATTTCAACAATAATTTGAGCATGAGAGCCCGTGGCTCTCTTGGCAAATAAATTATAATAAACATATGGATTGCTCCGCCCAACTGTTGATGCAAAACACACAATCTCTTTTAACTCCAACATCAGCGACTCTATCTCCCGAACGACCCTGCTTGTTGTTGTTAAATCGACATCCCGTCTAAGGTCAACATTAATTATCAACCTTGCCTTTTCAGAATCAGGAAAAAAACTCATTGGAATATCCTTCAATAGAAAGAGTGAACATAGAAATGGCGCCAGTAAAACCAACAGCGCCCCCTTAGGCCACCTAAACACTAAATCTAGCCCTAATGACACCCATTTAAACACCCTTTCCTGAAGAAACCTAACTAGTTTGGTTGGCAAAAAAAACTCTGGTTTATTCAACAACTTACTTGATAAAAGAGGACACAACACCAGTGACATTATTAACGAACCAATCAGAGTAAAAATGACAGTTATCGGCAATGATCGAATAAAGTCCCCTGTTACATCTTGTATAAACACGACTGGCAAGAATGCACATATAGTGGTCAAAGTCCCACTAATAATAGGTCGCGCAACCCCCGTTATTGAACTCAAAATAGATCGATCAAGTGACATTGAAGACGATGACTTTAAATTGATTGCCTCCACTGCAACAATGGCATTATCTACCAATAAGCCAACTGCAATAATCAAACCTGCAATTGACATCTGCTCTAACCCAAACCCAAAAACATTTAAAAAGAGAATCCCAAACAAAATAGAAAATGGAATTGCAATTGAAATAACCAATGCTGATCTTAACCTAAAAAACAAAAAGTTAATTAAGGCAACAATCATAATACCGTACCCTAAATTATAAAAAAAAGAATCTAATCTTTGCTTAACATCTTCCGATTGATCATAAACCCTGAATAGGCTAGTCGTTAAGGGGAGCTTAGGCAAACACTCTTTAATCCTATGATTTACCTGCTTACTAACATGCATGATATTGGCACTTTCTCTTTTTCCAAAGGTAACAAACAACGCTTCCTGCCCATTATATCTTGTAAAGTAATGACTATCTTCATACTGAAATTCAACTGAAGCAATATCTTTCAACTGAATTACCCTTAACTCATTTTTTATAATTGGAATCTCTTTTAAATCAGCTATCTTTTCTACTGACTTATTCCCCACAATATTATATGACAACGAATTAATTTTTATCTTCCCAACGGGCACCACCTTCCCGCTCCTCTTTATCGCCTCAATAACTTGATTAACTGAGATTTTATACTGTGCAATTCTAGACGAATCCAACATCACTTTTATTTTTTTTTCGGGCAACCCCCATATCTTTATATTTTGAACCCCAGGCACTAACTTCAATTCATTTTCAATAACTTCGCTTGCTATTTTTAATTCATCGTAATTATTTCCAACACTGTCATTAGTGATTGCAAACTGCATAATATTTAATTTAGACAATGACCACTTTCTAAATTTTATAGAAGTAATCTCAGAGGGAAGATCCCCTCGAATCTTAGCAACCTGAGTAATCACCTTAGCATGCATCTCAGCTGCATCTGTCCCAAAATAAAAATGAACATGAGTTTTAACTATTCCATCATTAATCTCTGTCTTTATCTCTTTTACCTCTTCTAGATCATTTAGTGCTGCCTCCAAATGATTTACAACCAGCTGCTCTAGATGTATAGCACTTGCTCCTGGATACAAAACAATGATACTCGTAGCAGGCTGGCTAACCTGAGGATCCTCAGATCTCGGCATTGATAAAAACGACAGGCACCCTGCAACCAATAAAGCCATAAAAACAATGATAAAAACCCTTGGGTTTTTTAATGCAAACTTAATCATCATTCTTAATATCCACCTTAACGATCTCAACATCGCGGCTATTCAGATAGCCTATATGCGGACTATCCATCCGTGAGATCAGCACCTTATCGTAATGATCGAGCGCCTCATAAACATATACTTTACCCTCCTTAACAAATGCGATATTTATTGTAACTTGTTCTATCTTTTTTTTTCTAAAGCAAAATACAACACCTCTCTTTCCTTTAAACGCTGTAACTGCCTCTATGGGAATAGCTGAATACATCATGTTTTTTTGACTAGATGGATAAACCCTGACCTGACCTAATAACCCTTCTTTAAATTTAAAATCCCGCACTTTGTTTGCAACTTCAAAAGATATATCAAACATTCCCGTTCTTGGATTAGACCTATTTGATACATGAGTTATCTTTGCCTCAAAAACACCCTCAGGAATCGCATCTAATACAATATCGCCTCTATCCCCTCTACCAATCCTCATTACTTCTTTATCTGTCACCGACGCTCTAAACGCCCAGTTACTCTCATCCCAATACACCCTCCCAATTGTTGAAAAACTACTTGAAAAAGCAACCTGTTCTATTTTAGAAACATAAATAACACCTTTACTCGAAGCCTCAACTTGCCCCATGCCAACCCATACTCCAATGAGCAACACACATACCCTTATCGTCATTTTTCTTGCACATCCTTTTCTAGTAAATTCTCTAAATCAAGCACAACTTGACAATACGAAAAAAAGTCACGAATAGCATTAATTTTTAATCGAACCAACTCAGCTTTACCCTGGAGAACCTGCAAACGCTCCACTCCTCCTAATTGAACTTTTCGCTTTAAATCATCTACAAATATCTCTTTACTATTTAACAGCCGCCTATTAATATCTATTACACTTATCAACAACTTTATTTCTGCATCTAACTGCTGCTGCTTATATATAACGGCCTTTACCTGACTTTCTCTTTTTAATTCAAGTTTTTTAGCTTCCAACACCTCTTTTTCTTTTTTCACCACCTTTCTATTTCCGTCGTATAAATTCCACCTGAATACAACAGCACCAATCCAATACATAGAATCTGAATTAAACACCAGTGACTCAGACTCTACACCTAAATCTATTAATGCTGATATGGATGGCCTGTAAAAGCTGTCTATTTTTTTTCTTTTAGCAAGATTTATCTTACCAAGTATCTCATAAACATATACCTTACTAATCTTTTCTAATTTTATATTTGTATCAACCACTTTCTTTTTTAAGACTTTATCTTCAAGCATCTTTTGATCTAACAGCAAAACTGAATGAGAACTTGAAAGACTCAGTAAATTTAAAAAAAATAGTAAAGCTTTATCATAAGCGTTTACCGCATATAAATACTGCTTCTCTATTTCAAGGCACTTTATTTCAATCTCATTAACCTTTTCATCAAGAAAATCACCTGATTGATATTTTCTTTTACCTTCTTCCATACTTTTTCTTGTTAACTCCAGATAGTCTTTATATTCTTTTTTCAAATAGTATGCACTTAAATACTGTATATACCCTTTTTTTATTTTTGTTACTTGATCCTGATAGTACTGCCTATACAAAACCCTAGATTTTTCAAAATTGAGTTTTGCTAATTCTAGTTCATTGTGATTTTTTGCATAAAAAAGAGGCTGCATAATTCTGACTGACGCTGTTTGCTCCTTCTTTCTTAAAAGATTAAAAACTTGGCTTATCTCTGGAATAGCTATTTCTCTCCCTCCGTCAGCAATAGAATACCGGCCTTCAAAAGATATTAATGGAAAATATAATGCACTTTTTTCCTTAACTATTTTTTCTGCTTGTAGGATACTAACCTTTTTTTGCTTTAGCCCTGCATCACTGTTTAATCCAAATTTTACATATTGATTAATTACAGATAAATCCAAGGCACTTGCCCATAAATTCATACTTAAAACACCACCATAAATCCACACCCAAACACAGTAATTTCTCAAAATATCACCTCCTCTTCTATACAATGATCAAAATAACCCCTATGAAAAAACCATCTTTTTTGTTATTGTATTTATATTAATGGTACCAATTCAGTATGGTTTTGGTCAAAAGGAATTTAAAAATGACATTAAAACAAATTAACCTCAATACCGACAGAAAGCGTATTTTAAAGGTCCTCAATATGCAAAAAGAGATCATTAAAGCCAAGGGACCCTACCTGTATGATGCAAATGGGTCTAAATATCTAGACTTTACATCTCAATATGGGGTTCATTTATTTGGACATAACCCTGATTTCTTATGGAATGAACTAACTAAACTCAAGCATGAATCCCCCCCTAATATGATTCAACCACTTGAAAATCAAGCCTCTAATCAACTTGCAGATCTATTAATACAAATAACCCCTGGAGACATGTCTCATGTCACTCTAACCAATAGTGGTAGCGAGACAGTGGAAGTGGCCATCAAAATGGCTAGATCGAGAAAAAAAAAGTTCAAGATACTATCCACAACCAATAGTTACCATGGCAAAACACTAGGCGCCGTATTAGCAACAGGAAATAGCTCCTACAGAGATGCTTTTCACCCAAAAGATCCTTATTTTCAACATATCCCCTTTAATGACATCGATACCTTAGAGGAACACTTATCAAGCAATGACATTGCCGCATTTATTGTAGAGCCTATTCAAGGGGAAGGCGGTATTAATGTTCCAGCAGATAACTACTTAAAGTCTTGCCAAGAATTATGCAATAAATACAATACATTATTTATTGTTGATGAGATACAAACAGGGCTTGGTAGAACAGGAGACCTTTTTGCATGCCAACAACAACAAGTTGAACCTGATATTATTTTATTATCAAAATCACTAGGAGGTGGACTGGTCCCCATCGGGGCCTGTATTTGCAATAAAAAAGCATGGACTGTCGAATTTGGAATTAAACATAGCTCAACTTTTTCAAACAACCATATCAGTAGCACTATTGCGTTATCTACTATTAACCATTTACTTAATAACCCAGATATACTATTAAATGTACAAAAAAATGGAAAATATCTTTCTGAACAACTCAGAAAACTAACACTAACTTACCCTAGTGTTTTCCACCAAAATTCTGGAAGAGGTCTTCTACAAGGAATAAAGGTCCATCCCTGGAAATGTGAAGATAGCTATTTCCCATTCACGATGAACAACCTTGGGCTATCTGTCCCACTTATATCTAGCTTTCTACTTAATCAACATGGCATTTTAACCGCCCCTACATTAACATCTCATCATACGTTAAGACTTCAACCTAACTTACTTATCAAGCAATCACAAATCGAACGATTAATCTGTGGCTTAAATGACCTGGGCGATATCATTTCAAAAAAACAGTTCAGCAAACTTATTAGTACTGCAGCACAAATCCCCCTAGCCCCCCACTCAACAAAAACCAAGCACACTACCCCACCTACTCTCCCTATCAAAATTTCGACAGAAAAAAAACTAGGAACCTTCTCCTTTTTTATTCACCCAACAACAGAAGATGACCTTATTGATGGCCTACCTAGTAACACCTTATGCCCCCTTGATACCGACTCTAAAAACAAACTTCAACAATGGATGTCATCCCTAAAAGATATACAAAAAGATGCCTGCCCAGTCTATTACCTACCATACCTTCCCTCAAAGAAAGGAGGTTATGTTGATGGCTGGCTAATTAGTTCTTTTTTAACCCCAAAAGAAATGATACAACTTCCAAGAAAGGAAAAACTCAACCTTCTCTCAAGTTATATCGATCATGCAAAAGCAGTTAATGCAGATATTATTGGACTAGGCGCCTTCACTTCAGTAATAAGCCGAAGCGGAACACTAATTGAACACTGTGATATCCCTATAACAACCGGAAACTCTTTTACCGCATTAACCTGTACAAAAAGCGTAAAGTTAACCTGCAATCAACTTGATCGAAACCTATCTAAATCGAGTGTAGCTATTGTTGGCGCAAAAGGATCCGTTGGCCGATTAGCAGCACTAGATATTTCTCAAAACTGCAAGTCTCTTTTCTTAATAGGAAACCCTGAAAATAAAAATGCCATTAATGAGCTT
>PBBE01000030.1 GCA_002716485.1 Actinomycetota bacterium | reverse complement strand
GTTTTTTGGGGAGAAACTACCCATTCAAAGCGATCCTGTTTTCGCCGTCTTATCCACTGGCCATCAACTTGGCGTAACCATTCGCTCATGGGTATCAGATATTGACCTTGATACTTAATCACGGGCAATCTCATCTCAATATCTTTGCCATCGACACTAAGGATCAGGTTCGGTTTCTGCTCAACATCTGCCCGATTTAGGCCTGCCTCTACTGGGCTTACCAGGAAGAGTACTATGAGTAAGAAGCATCGCGATATCATGGTTGTCATTGTACTTAACAGGGCGCTTCTCCATCTTCATTTTTTAAAGGACATTATTGCCCTACTTTAAGCCATTTTATCCACCAGCATCTGCCCGTCTGACCACGGGGTTGCCTTCATATACTATACCAAATTATCCCCATAATTGCGCCATCATTTTCTTAACTAGGCCTTTGTTTATCTCACTATCCAATGCCTTCTTTATTTTGTCTTCCTGCATTCACTTGCCCCGTTTATTCGGTGTAGGATTTGTCCTACATAATTTTTTACTTATTCTTCTTTTTTATATATTATTATTATACAACCGTGCTCAACCCCAAACTAAAGTTGGTTCAATATCAAACTAAAGTTGGTTCAATATCAAACTAAAGTTGGTGTCTATTTTTTTTAATATTCTGATGACAACGGCTCTCTTTTCGATATTTATTTTTTTATAATTAATTATTAATAACTATTTTATAGTTTTGTTTTATATTATTTAAGCCAAAATATGCCATTACACCTTATTAAACGACCAATTTTTTTACAATTCACTATTACCTATCAATAAAAAAAGTATTTACAAAACCTAAAAGTGGTCCTATTATTAAGACAATTTACTAGAGATATAAATATTGTCTATCGTTAATTCATCAAATAAGGAATCCAAAATGAGTGAGAATCGTACTACCCAAAATCAAGCTAAGCCTGCTCAAATTGTCATTGTTGAAGACAATATGATCATGGCCACTGATATTAAGCGTCGCGTTACTCAGTTAGGGTACCAAGTTATTGAGACCTTTTCTAACGGTGAAGACTGTATTCAGTCCCTGACACAACTTAAGCCGGACCTTATTTTAATGGATATTGAAATTGAGGTGATTTGGATGGAATTGAGACTGCCAACCAAATTCGTGCTACTCATAATATTCCTATTATCTTTTTAACCGCTCATGCTGAAGAAGAAATATTTTCTCGAGCCAAAATCACCGAACCCTTTGGCTATGTCCTTAAGCCATTTAATGACCGAGACATCCATATTAATATTCGAATTGCACTTTACCGTCATCAAGTGGAAAAAGAAATTCGGGACCGAGAAAAATGGATTAGCGCAGTCTTACACAATATTGCCGATGCCATTATCGTGGTCAACTTAGAACAAAAAGTGACCTATATGAACAAAGCCGCCGAACAACTCACCAATTATCAATTTGATGATGCTCAAGACGAAGATGCCAGCAAAATTTTTCAAATTTTTGATGAAGAAAACCGCCCTTTTTATGAATCTCCGTTTGCCAAAGTATTGCGCACCTCTACCCCTTATATTGTTTATAATGCCCAATTAAGCGTCGAGGACCAGCACTCCAACGTGTCCATTGATTTTTCAGCCTCGGCCTTAAAAAATGATGAGAATCAAACGATTGGTGTGGTACTAGGTTTTCGGCACTCGAAATCCACCCATGAATTTGGACCGTCTGTTTCTGCTAACGTTAGCTCCTTTTAAGTGCGGCTTATTTGCCGACACAAAAGCGGCTGAATATTCCATCTAATAGGGACTCTGTAATCTCATCACCACTCAGCTCAGCTAAGATACTAATCACTTGTCTGAGATCAAAGCTAATCAAATCATCTGGTTGATTTTCATCCAGTTGAACGATCATTTGTGACAATAAGGAATGGGCCCTATCCAAACACCCCCGTTGACGGGTATTACACAAAAACCCTAAGTTCATTCCTGTTACTTGGGCTTGGATGAATGACAGGATCTCTTCTTTTACCGCACTAAGACCGACTTTGGTCTTGGCCGATACACGACAACAACTAAAAGATGAATACTCGTCAGGAAGGGTCAGCTGATCGCCCAGGTCTGCTTTATTTTTGATGATAATCATGGGCATTTTGGGTAATGTGGCCGCAATTTTCATATCCGCCTCAGAAAATGGCTGGGATTGGTCCAAGACCCATAACAAAATATCCACCTTAGATAAGCGTTCTTTTGCACGATTGATTCCCATCTGTTCAATTTCTTGATCACTGTCCCTCATGCCTGCTGTATCTAAGATATGGACATTAAAGCCGCCCAATTGCAATGTGACATCCAATACATCTCTGGTGGTACCTGGGTGAGGCGTTACAATGGCCTTATCTTCGCCACTCAACCTATTAAATAGGGACGATTTTCCTACATTTGGTGGCCCCAGTAACATACAGGTCACCCCAGACTTGACCCACGCGCCCCAATCTTGGACCTGTTGAATTTGATCTAAATCCTGATGGACCGTGCGTAATTGATGGCGAAGCGTTTCACGGGGAATGGCCGGCACTTCATCGGGAAAGTCAATGGCGCCTTCGAGTTGCTCTAAAAGTGGCATTAATGCGGACTTAACCTGGGTAATCTTTTCATATAACTGCCCCTTTACATGCCCCAAACTCACCTGGTGTGCCTGTGCTGAGTCGGCCTGAATCACATCGATCACGGCCTCAGCCTGAGTCAGATCCATCTTCCCGTTCATAAACGCCCGCTTGGTAAACTCACCTTTTTCGGCCAATCGACACCCCTCTTGAATGAGTCGAGATAAGATCTGTTGTAAAATATAAGGACTGGAATGACATTGGATTTCCACCACATCTTCGCCGGTATAAGACGCGGGCCCCTTAAAGTATATGACACACGCCTCGTCTAAGACTTGCTTTGTTTGAGGATCATAAATAGGGGTAAAATGTACGTATCGTGCTTGCCAATTAAATCTACTATTTAAAAAAGGGGCCAGAATCTCTTTGATTTCGCCCCCTGAGATTCGGATGATCCCGACACCCCCCTCGCCAATGGGCGTGGTGATGGCGGCAATGGCATCATCAACGGGCATTGGCTTTATTCACCAGCACAATGTGCCGATGACGACCACTCCCTTCACTTCGGGTATCAATATCTTGGTCTTTTTCAAATAGTAAGTGAACCACACGTCGCTCCGCTGGCTTCATCGGCTCTAATGGGGCCTCGCCACCGTTTTGACGTAACTCGTCCGCTGCTTTTAACGCCATCGACTTAATTTGTTTTTTGCGTCGGATTCGATACTCTTCGATATCGACTTGAATTTTATAACTCTGGTTAAACTTTTGAATCACAAAGTTTTGGATTAGGGTTTGCAATGAATCAATAGTGGAGCCAGACTTTCCAATAATTCGACCCGTATCTTCTTCAGAGTCATAGATATCCAAGTAAAGTAAATCGCGACCTACTTTATGCTTAACTTTGCCATCAAACTCAGCCAGACTTAAGAGCTGTTCCAGCTGTGACACGGCATACGCAATAACATCGTCAGGAATATCCATTTTGACGTCGGCGTCCTGGCTTCTTTTTTTACGTTGAGATTGTCCTTTTGACGGCTTCTTTTCATCCTCGGCAATACTGCCCCAGCTTTTGAAAAATCCTAAAATACCTTTTTTATCTGACATTGTTCATACTCCTTTTATTCGTTCTATTTTTATGATGTTGTGGCGACCTTGGTGACAGGTGCACCCGTTTCTTTCATGATCATCAACTGCTGTACGGTTGAAAAAATAGTAGATACTGCCCAATAGAGCAACACCCCTGCGGGCAGCTTCAGACCAAAGACCAAAATTAAGACCGGCGAAAATAACAATAGCTTTTGCTGTTGGGGGTCCACCATGATCAATTTTTGGGACCAATATGTAAATCCTGCCAATAAAATCGGTAAAATAAAGGTGGCGTCAGGGTTTGCCAAATTACTTAACCAAAAAGGCAAAAACCCCGGATTAATCCCCGGCTGTGAAATAATATCCACAAAAGTATCACTCATGATGGTGGCATAAATGGCCAAGAAAAAGGGGATTTGAATAATCATGGGTAAGCAGCCTTGTAATGGATTAATTTTATGGGCCTTATACAAGGCCATCATTTCTTTCTGAAGTTTTTCAGGTTGCTTTTGGTACTTATCTCGGATGCTTTTAATTTTGGGATTTAAGACCTGCATCGCCTTCATGGACTCATATTGCTTTCTCATTAAGGGAATAAAGCAGACCTTAATGGCAATGGTCAGTAAAATAATGGCAATCCCATAATTGGCACAAACATGCTCATAACAAAAGGTCAGAAAAGGGATCATTACTTGATTCACTAATAATTTAATAGGTCCAAAATTCATCGTTACCTCCTTACTAAATCTAATCCTGGGGTCGAGCCAGGGTGACAGCGACCTAAGCGCTTCATCCCCATCCATAGTCCCTTAATGGGGCCATGGACCTGTAGGGCCTCAATGGTATAAGACGAGCAGCTAGGATAAAAGCGACAAGACGGCCCTAATAAGGGAGATATCAGGGCTTGGTACCCTTTAATCAGCCCGATCATGGCTTGCTCTAAATATATGTATCGTTTTTTTCTATCCATAATTCATTCTTTTTTAAACATTTTATCAGGTCTTGCTGCATTTGGTGAAATGGTGTTTTAACAATATGTCGTCTGGCCACCCAAATAATTTCTGACGGTATGATCTGATGATAATGGTGTCGATAAAACTCCTTTAAGACACGTCGGGCTCGGTTTCGACTCACCGCGCCACCGACTTTTTTACTAGCTACAAACCCTGATGCATGCTGCGGACTGGGATTAATAAAAATAACGGCAACAGGGGTAATGAGCTTTTTTGCCTGCTCATAGAGGCGATTAAATGTCTCTTTGGAACGAATCCGTGGGGGCTGATTAGGCACGCTATCCGGTTAAACCGCGATTTTGTGTCGCCCTTTTCGTCGTCGTGCATTGAGGACACGTCGGCCGCCGACTGATCGCATTCTTACTAGAAACCCGTGGGTTTTATGTCGTTTTCGTTGATTAGGTTGAAAAGGTCGCTTCATTGCTTGATTTCCTTACTATTATTTTCTAGTTAGCCTAAATTATACCCCTTGATACCTGATTCGTCAACGTCTGGGGTGGTGATGGGATGCTGGTGCTTGACTCATCAGAACTATACCCATCCCCTATCCCGCCTTGTTTCGAACTGACAGCCCTGATCGACCTGGCACCACTGGTGGCACCGCTGTTGCTAGCCGTCCTTGGTCTAGTCGCATTTACTGGTTGTTCTTCAGGAATGCCGGGTAGCTCTTGAGAAGCTGTGTTCCTCGATTGTACTACCCCTTGAGCATAATGATCCCCATAATCTGCCCTAATATCCATACACCACTCGTCACATTGACCTGACACAAGTAAATACATCATCCATCCCCCGAGTCCAATAATTATCAGCCACTGGAGGTAAATCAAAACCGATGATGCATCCTCGCTCTCTTGGTCTGCAGCTGGACAAATACCGATGAGCTCATAGTCCCCATTCCCACTCCTGCCATCGTCTCTCATTGCCAAGACATATGGGTTGTCTCGTAAACGGTCTACCCCTATGGACTCCTCAAGATCCCCCAGACTGCAAGCCTCAACCCTACATTGATCATTGATCTTTATTCTTGCAGGAACCGCATTACCATAATCGTTCTGAGTGTCCTGATTCAGTATAAATGCTTCACAATCATATCTTTCTAAAAACGCGGTCACATTCGCCCCATTTCCTTCAGGAGGACAGCTTGGCACCTTCTTTACCTTTCTCGCCGATAAGCCATCTAATTTGCCGCAGTTATCAGAGCCGCTTAAACCTCGCGAACCTTCTGGCCCTCTTAAGGCTGCTGCAACTGCATTAACCACATTTGCGAACATTAATACTGCCAGCACTACTCTTGTTTCTATTGTTCTACCGTCTACCCCTCTACCTATTCGCTGCATCTTTCCTTCTCCCTTCCGACTTTCCCTTTACTCATTAAAAGTCTTTTTTTTCATATATTAACTGTCGATATTTGTATTTATTTTTATTGTTTAAAATATTTTTCAGCAAATAATATCACACCTCCTCCAAAAATGCAATATTTCCATGTTCAATGGTCCTGCGGCATTCATATATTCGGGTACCCCTAGGCCCTTTGTATTAATTAAACGGGGGCGTGCTTAATTGATTATTTGCCTGGCTTTGTGATACCTTATTAGGCAGTGTTGGTCTCCCTTTTCTTTTTAGACAGTGGGGATCCTTATTGGGAAAAAGAAGGAGTATTGGGATGGGAAATTCGTTTGGGTCACTATTTCGAGTCACTAGTTTTGGTGAGTCTCATGGTGGTGCCGTGGGTGTCATTGTGGACGGCTGTCCGTCTAATATCGACATTGACCTGGATGCCGTTCAGCATGAGTTGACCCGTCGCCGGCCCGGACAAAGCCATATTACCACGCCAAGAAAAGAGCCAGACCAGCTTGAAGTTTTGTCAGGGATCTTTAAAGGAAAGACATTAGGGACCCCGATTGCCATGATGGTACGTAACCAAGATGCGAACCCCAAGGCTTATGATCATTTAAAGGCCGTCTTTCGGCCCTCTCATGCGGATTATACCTATCAAGAAAAATTTGGGATTCGGAACTGGCAAGGGGGTGGGCGATCCAGTGCCCGTGAAACCATTGCCCGAGTCGCAGCTGGTGCCATTGCCAAACAAGTACTGACGCAGATCGCGCCTATTGAGATCTTGGCCTATGTCATACAAATTCACCAGATTCGTGCCCATGTTGATAGTGATGCTGTCCAAGCGGCTGATATTGAAGCTAATATCGTGCGATGTCCGGACCCGGCCATTGCCAAAGAGATGATTACGAGAATTGAAGTGGCTCGAAAAGAAGGGGACTCTGTCGGTGGCGTTATCGCCTGTGTATGTCGAGGGGTGCCGGCCGGATGGGGAGAGCCTGTATTTGATAAAATTAAAGCGGATTTGAGTAAGGCGATGATGTCCTTGCCTGCCAGCATGGGTATTGAGATGGGCTCTGGCTTTGCTGGGGTTGAAATGACGGGAAAGGCCCATAACGATGCCTTTTATATGGATGATGATGGCCAAGTTCGGACCAAGACCAATTTTTCTGGAGGGACCCAAGGCGGGATTACCAATGGCGAGCCGATTCTTTTTCGTACCGCATTTAAGCCCACAGCCACGATTTTTTCGACCCAAGATACGGTGACTGAAGATAAGAAAAATACGACCCTTGCGGCCAAGGGCCGACATGACCCATGCGTCTTGCCCCGTGCGGTGCCCATTGTGGAGGCCATGGCGGCCTTGGTTTTACTCGATCATGCCCTACGTCATCAGGCTAGAAAGGGTGGGTCATGAGTGTGGGGATCCTAAACCATAACCTGGCCAACTTGATCTCTTTTTCTCGGATTATTGGGGTGGGATGTGTGTTTTGGTTGACCCCTTTTTCTGATCAATTGACCCAGGCATGGGTCATTATTATTTATACATTGATTTGTGCCACTGACTTTCTGGATGGCTGGGTAGCCAGACGCTATAATATGGTCTCTGATTTAGGTAAAATCTTGGATCCACTGGCCGATAAGATTTTGGTCTTGGTCTTTTTGCCTTTATTGAGCATGCAAGCCATTTCTGCGTTTCCGGTCTTTGTGATTCTGTCCCGAGAGTTTGCCGTCATGGCCCTTCGGGTTTTTAGTGCCAAAGATAATTTAATTTTAGCGGCAGGGATTAGCGGTAAACTTAAAACCGCGATTACATTACCGATTTGTGGGATCTTGTTAGGCCGTGTCGTGGTCGCGCCTTCTGCGGACTACCCGTCCTTATTAACGCCCTTATTAATGCTTCAAAACTGGGTAGTAGCTTGGCCTAGCTGGATTTTTGAGACATTAATTTGGGGGATGGTGGGGGTGACCGTTTGGTCCTTTATTGATTACTGTGTCCAATTTTTTTATCAACGGGCCCTTCAAAAAGCCAAGGGGGACCCTGAACAAGCCAAACATCATCTCAAAGCTTTTATTCCAAACTCCATTACCTTCTTGAACTTGAGTATGGGGCTATTGGCCATCTTTTTTTCTTTGGTCGGTCAGACCCATTTTGCGGTAGGCTTTATTCTTATTGGGATTGTTTTGGATAGTTTGGATGGTCGTTTTGCACGCTTATTGGGGGTCTTTTCTTCCTTTGGGGAAGCCCTGGATTCCCAAGCTGACTTGGTCACTTTTGGAATGGGACCTGCAGTGTTAATTGCCTGTACGGACTTGCCCTTATTTGGGCCATTGGGTGCCTGGGTTAGTCTTCTTTTGGGGCTATTTTATTATGGCTGTACGCATTACCGTCTCCACCGTTTTGGGGGGCACTCGGACTACTTTACTGGCTTGCCATCGCCTGCAGGCGCCGGATTGGTGGCCGTGGCGGCCATTTCGACGCAGCTTTCTCAACCCTGGTACTTCGCCGGGATTTCGGTACTGGCCAGCGTGCTCATGGTTTCTCGGTTTGCCTACCCTCATAACCGGATCGCGAACCAGAAATGGATTTTTCGCATGTCTCGTATCCCCAGTTTTATTTGCTGGCTCTTAAGTTTATTGTTCTGCTTTAATGTCCCGTTGTTGTATGCTGATATTATTATTAATGCCTTATTTGCCCTAACTTGCCTCTATGTATTTTCCCCTTTATGGAATCGTGTTCGGCTTAATTAAGTTTGTTTTTTTTCATGTTTAAGCGGCGCCTATATCAGGGTATTCTTATAGTAAAGGGGCGTTTGTATTGAGGCCCGGCTACAATTAAAGTGAAAGTGAGTCTTCTTGTATGAGTATTCGACTGTTTGATTATTCATTGCCCGAACACCTAATCGCCAAGTGTCCTATTCGCCACCGTGACCAAAGTCGATTGATGGTGCTAGACCCTCGTGCGGGCACCTATGTGGATCGACAGTTTTCACAATTATCTGAGTTTATTCAACCCAATGATGTCTTGGTCCTTAATAATACCAAGGTCTTTAAGGCCCGCTTAATTGCGACCCGTGAAACCGGTGCCCATATTGAGTTGCTACTGATGCCGCCTCGCTCTAACACTGAGTTTCAGGCCTTAGTTAAGCCTGCCAAACGGGTAAAAGTGGGTGAGACCTTGCAAATTTCACCTGACTTTCATGTTACGATCCTTCATAAGGATGGGCCCATGGCCACCCTTCAATTTAATGTCACTGATGTCATGGAAAAGTTGGATCGCCATGGCTCAGTCCCCTTGCCTGGCTATATGAAAGTGCCGATGGATGATGCCAATTCATTTTCTGAGCAATACCAAACTGTATTTGCCAAGCACGCTGGCTCTATTGCGGCCCCCACTGCAGGGCTTCACTTTACGCCGGCTACGATCCAGGCGCTTAAAGATCAAGGCGTGATCATTGAAACAGTGACGCTTCATGTTGGATATGGGACCTTTCAGCCCATCCAAAGTGATACTTTATCTGGGCATGCGATGCATGAAGAAACCTACTATATTGACCCTGAGACTGCGGCAAGGTTAAACGAGTACCGGGGAAAGCGACGGGTCATTGCGGTGGGGACCACTGTTGTTCGGGCATTAGAAAGCGCGGTTCGTGACTCAGTCACTCAATCTGGGCACCAATCCACACGGCTTTTTATTACACCAGGGTTCTCATTTCAGTCTGTAGATGCTTTGGTGACCAATTTCCATCTCCCTAAATCGTCTTTATTTGTATTGGTGGCGGCTTTTGCCGGCTTGCCCTTCATCCAGGCAGCCTATCAGCATGCCATCCAAGAGTCCTATCGATTTTATAGTTTTGGGGATGCCATGTTAATTCAAAACCGCTCATGATAGGCCGTCTTTTTCCCTGCCTACGTGTCTTGTTATTATTGCTTCTGCTGAGCAACCTGACTCCGATCTGGGCAGTGCCTACCCCCAATGCCACTGAATTGGACCCAGAATACAAGGTCTATGTGAGTCAAGAAAAGTTCTTGTACCCGCGCCGGCCGCGAAACCAGACTTTGGCCATCCAAAACAAAGGCTTTTATGAGGTCAAAACTAGTGGTCGTCACTTCCGGCCTAAAAATCCCAGTGATGAGCAAAAGCGATTGATTAGTAATGACCCCACTTATAAAAAATTGCCCTCTGATATTCTGCCTGGGTCATACCTTACCCAAACCCGATATCAAGTCCATGCCGAAGGGAAACTGAGTGATGATTTATCGGTCTACTTGAATGTGGAACAAGAGCCGGACTTTCCCATGCAGCGGGATGTTCGGGTCAAAACGGATACGACCCATTTAACCTTCGGACACTTGACCTCCTCATTTAAAAACGGAGAATTTTTATCGGTGAACAAATCTTTAGATGGGGTCAAGATAAGCCATAAAACCCCTGAGTGGGATAGTCAATTTGCGTTAGGTCAACTCCGATCATCCGCTCGTTTTACTAAAAACTTTGGTAATGGGTCCCGTGAATACTCCTTAGGTGGCCGGTATGTGTTACCTGGCTCAGTCAAAGTCTGGGTCAACCATGACGAACGAAGTGATTATACTGTGGACTATTTTAGTGGCAAGGTCACCTTTAACGAGCCCCTTCTTTCTACCGACTTATATAAAATCCGCTATGAAGTGACCAACCCCATCGCTGATTTTGTGCCGATCTTATCTCAAAAGAACTTTATTGGGCTTGATTACTGGTGGCGACGACAGGCCAAAACACGCCATGAAAAAACCATTGTTACGACCCAAAATATCCTCTTCTCCCCTGAGATATATACCCTTCAACTCACTGCCAAGGTCATGGCACAAACCATTGCAAACCTGAGCAAGTCATCAACCCCCTCATCACCAACAAGTCCCAATATTACGACCGACGACGTTACTATTCCGATCCCTACTGAATTCTCACTGGGCCAACGGCACTTGGTATTGGGATCAGAGTCCTTAAAATTAAACCAACAGGCCCTATCGTCCTCTCTGGATTATTTCATTGATTATTTTCAGGGGACCCTTACTTTACGTCAACCCATTCAATTTGATGACACCCTCTCAATAACCTATAAGTATCATGACACATCGTCCCATGATGAAGATTTGGTGGGCCAGGCGCACCCTGGCCCGTACCCTTTGGCTCACCCTTTCATTGTTCCTGAGACGGTTTCAGTGAGAGTCAATGGCCGAACCAAGATGCCTGTGTTTGACTATACGATTGACTTAGATAACGGGGCCCTGCACTTTAACTACCCGATTCCCTACCCCCATGTCATTTCAACCTCATATGACTACTATCATACGAGTACCCATACGGACTCTAAGGTGAAAACCCCCTTCGAGTTTGGCGCAACTTTTGTTAAGGAGTATGTCTACGCTGACCAAGATCAGACCTATATTTTAGCACCGACCCTAAATACCAACTTATCTTTGGTGGATAACGCGCTTACCTTATCTTCCCAATATTGGCCCCTCATGGATGATGCAACACTTCGCTTGACCCATACCGATACACAGACGGTGATCCCAAGGAGCGGGTATACGCTTGATACTTACTCTGGCTTAATTACGATTTTACCTGAACAGCAACAGGCCCTCTCTCTTTCTGAAGGCACTGAGATGGAGTTGATTTATCATTACCAAAAAAGCATATTAACCACGTTTCAATTTCCGGCAATCGCCCCTGATGGTATCTATGAACATCCCATTGATATCCAGATTCCTAATGTGCCGGTCCGGTTTAATGGTATTGAAAAAGTTAAAATTCGAAACCACGAGGGTCTTAATATTGACCTATCGACTAGTAACTATAGCATTACCTACTCAGACGATGGGACCATGCCCCAGATTCAATTTCATTACGATGTGGACGGCCAACACCTTGACCAAGCCCTAACCTCGATCCCCAAAGATGGGGAAACGATTACGGTGGTCTATTATTATACCCCGTCTAGTGTCACACCAGGTAATATCCGCCAACAAATGTTAGGCCTGACGATGAGCGGTCACTTAAATGAAAAATGGAAAGTGGCTGGAGAAATGGCCTTTACTGAAAATAACTTTAGTAAACCAAGAACCGCCACAGAGTCCATGGTGGTTGGCGTGGCTGATGCCGCCCATAAATATCCCTTAGGAAATACCCAAATAATTGAAGATAGTGAACAGGTCATTATTAATCCAGACACATTTAATGAGGTGGTGGATTCCTCGCAATACGTAATGAACTATGAACAAGGAACCCTCCAATTTTTAGAGGCACAGGGCCCGTCTGACAATATTTTGGTCTCCTATGAGTATTATGATACTGAAAAAAGCATGACGGGTGACCAGGGGACCGGCTTTATTCCTTCTGCTAAGTTTAATACCTCCTATCAATCGGGTCGCTTTTCGGCCAATGCGAACTTATCATCCTTAAACAAAGACTTCTCTACCATGTCTTCACTCGCGGAAAAAACGGGGACCTTATTAGTGGGTACCAGCCTTAAGTGGCAACATAGCCCCTCGTCCCATTGGGGTCTTAAGGTTGAAAAACGACGAATTGAATTGGGCGAGAATCTGGACTCACACCCCTACTATGGCCACCGAACCAATATTAGCTCCTCTTATTCTCTGCCACTATTTAACCTGATTAAAATCAACCAGTCCTTTGAATTTGAGCAGGCCTTTGATGAACCGGTGTCATCCAATGCCACCTTAAACAAACACAATAATGACCGTGAGTCTTTAAATAGCTTGCTAAAGCTCTCCTTTGGGCCCTCATTTTGGACGCAACATTTATCAGCCAAACTATCTGGATCTCGATCTGAGTTTTTAGACCATGGTCATGGCGCCACATCCAATATTAGCATTAACCAAAGTTATACTGCCGACTCAACCCTATCTATTCCCAAGCTACCCTTAATTGGGTCCTTTCGCTTAAGCCCCAGTTTCTCCTTGACCCGTGACGAAAAATGGAAGCGAGGGACCCGTCACTTTCTATTTAAACGCTTCTCTGCGCTGGATTCTGAAATGACGCGTTATAATTGGTCCCTACGTTCTAGTTTTGCCCCTTTAGATATTTTAGATACCAGTGGACAAATTTCAAACTCCAAAACGACCCGCCGAGCCAATTCTGCTTTGCCAAGTATTGATGAAAATGCCAACTATAATTACAAATTAAGCCTGAAGAACTGGAAGTGGATTAGGGCCATCTATCAATTCAACCACAAAGAATCCCATACGCCGTTAAGTAACCAATTAGGCCCCATGAATGATACCCGTACGTTTACCCTTTCTCAATTCTCCCCTAAGACCTTACTCACCCAACTGGGCTTAAGCCCCTATAACCCACTAGTCCGTATGTTTAATCAGTTCCAACTGAGTGGCGGCATTTCAGAATCGGATCAATTAAAATATAACCGCGACTATTTGGCCCAGGTAAAGAGTCGAAATCTTGCCCTTCAGCAATTTAAGTTTTTTGATACTTTAACACTGTCTAACCTTAACTATCGAGATTCTGACTCGTTGACCCGAGACCTGCGTGACGCAACGGTCACCGATAATCGCCGAACGCTCAGTAACGCGAGTAGTATCAGTGCCCAACTAACCCCAAAAATCCCCTTGCTTCGAAATATTACGTATCAATATTCTTGGTCTGGCCTCAATAATGATACTCGCCTGGACCAAGACTCACTGACCAGCACGATGAATCGGTCCTATGATACCAAGCCTTCCATTACCGTCTCTCAGACCGCCAAACTACAACTAAACCGACTTTACTTGCCGCTATTTAACGGAAAAGGGATCCATTTTGGCCGTCTGTCTGGGAGTTGGTCAGAGAATATTGATGATACCCGACACGACAATGTGACGTATCATATCTCGCCTGATACGCCAGATACCCCTGTCTTGAATACGCGCAGTAAGACTACTAAATTTCATCGCCAACACGCTCAATCGCTCACTATTTCTCCATTTAATTTAATTACCATTACAGGCTCCTTTTCAGATAGCTTTCAAGACATTCGCGACTCATCGGCCAGTAAAATAAACGGCAGTATCATTAAACTTAATAACAATCAGACCTACCGGACGTCTTACCCCTTATTTAAGTTTCTTAGTTTATCCTATTCGATTCAGGACTCCTGGTCCCACCAATATACCGCCAAGAGTGACCATATCGCCCAATCTTTGCTCTACGATGGCCAAAAAAATCGACACTATGTGGCAGAAGACGATATGTCTGGCCTGACTAGTTATCTGTCAAACTATTCTCAATCCCAAACGGCGAGTCTTACCCTGAACCCTCTTCAATTTCTTAGCCTCCAGGCATCAGGGACTCAAACGAAGGCCCAAAGTGACCGTCTTAGTGCCGCCACCCTTAATGACGGGGTATCCGACCCGATTTCCCAACGTCGCCTGACTGCCTCCACAACATGGACCCCATTCAAAAACTTTACTGCCAGTTATGCGTACTCTTTGTCGTTTACTGAACAAAAAGAAGGGTATTCTGGCAACTTTCAGATCTCCTACCAACCCAAGGCCACTAAAACAATGTCGGTTAGTGTGTCTTATACCCGAAATGACCAATGGGGCTTTGGCTTTAATAATTTTGAGCGTGACTTGGCAGACCAGGCCTTAGAAGAACAAGAGACGATTAAAGTGATTGATAATAATCATACCACCGAAACGGGGTCCTTATTGGTCAAAATATCCATCCCCTTCCCCCAAACCCAGCATGTTAAATCCATAGAAATTCATTCCCAAGGGTATTTAAAAAACATTAATAACCGCTTGGATACGGGTCGAAACTATATGGTCTCAGGCGTTGAAATAAAAGGGACCTTGGGTCTTAACTAGCCCCATGCTTCAAGGCGCTATTGTTTTTTTGTTTCAAAGCCACCCTGTAAGTGCCCCCTTATTTATTGAATAGGATATACAGAAAGACTCATGAAAAAAATACTTGCATCTCCCAAACGCTGTTCCCTAAACATGGTCACTGCGATTGATCAACGTACACTAGGTAAATCCAACCGGACCCACTTTCGTTCTTTGCTACGACGCCAAACAGAACGAGTCCTGACGCGCCCTGGCCTTAATATCTTTCATTTAAATGCGCTAGAAATACAAGCGACTCAGACCCTTTTCCAGCTATTACATCGCCCTAATTTATCTCGCCAACATCAAGTTTAAATTTCAAATTATTTTAAGCGTTTTAAGGCTGACTTGGCATTGATATTGGGTCTATTTAACGATATCGCCTATCAGGCACGAGCTTCTGAGCCCGGGCCCTAACCGCTTGTTTATAAAATAATCCCACGCTTTTTTTGCTTAAAATCATCTTCCCAATCTAGGTTTTCGTTATAGGTGACCCCCCGCTTTCTGACCTTGGTCTGACCAATATCTAACGCTTGGATATTAATAGTGGACCTTGACTCGTCTTTGGGGATTTTTATATCGCCCACCATGACCGAAATGCGATTGACCTTTTCTTCTTTCTGTTTGACCTCTTTTTCTAAGGCACCAATATAGCCCTTGGCGGAGGCATTGAACTCTTTAAGGCTCTCAATAATGCTTTTTGATTCTTTGGCATTAAACTTCTTGTTAGCCATTGTTTGAGGCCTCGTTTTCTGCCTTTTCCTCTAATAGCTTCATTAAGCGCTCCTCTTTATCATCAAGGAACCGAATCTTGCCTTTAAGCTGTTTCATTTTGCCCATGTTCTTTTGGAACTCTTCTAGGATGGCCTTTTCTTCTTCCGTTAATGCCTGGGTATCGACCATCTCCCCCATCTCTTCTAACATGGTCAGCTTTTCATCTAGCTTTTTCTTTTTCTCTTTTTTCTTTTTCTTCTTCACCTCATCTGTTTCGGAGGTGAATACGGCCAGTGCGGCCTGAACATCTTCAGGCTTCACGGCAGTGCTTTGTTGCTGGGTCCCTGAGGCGCTTTTACTTTTCGCCGCGTCATGAGTTGCAGTTCCGCCTGAAAAAGCGGCCTCTTCGCTTAGGTTTTGCATGTCAGCGATGCCCTCTTTTACCGCCTGGATAATCTGCTTCGCATTATTGGCGCCACTGACTGGGCCTTGGGGGGGTGGCGCACCGGCACCAGAGACATTCATTCCCATTATTTTCTCCTTTACATACTATGAAATTGGATTTTTAAGTTTATTGATCTGTCTTTATATTGTATCAAATTCCTTCTTTTTATATTAGGCCTTCTGGCTGTCCCGGCTCATTTCATATAAACAAATACTGACACTACTCGCGATATTTAAAGAGTCGACTGACGCGTGGATGGGAATTCGGACCCGATGATGGGCCTGGCTGGGAATGGCGTTTCGAAATGCACCTTGCTCTGAGCCTAACACAATCAGTGACTGAGGGTGCCACTTGGTTTGGGTAATGACATCACTTCCCTGGCAATCTAACTCATAATACTGCATCTTTGGGAACTGACTTTGGATACAGCTTAAGCTTTCAAAGATAATCGGGACCTGAAAACAGTGGCCCGCCATGCCGCGTATTGAGTCTGGATGAAAGGGGTCCACACAGCCCTCCCCTACCCATACCCCATCCATGCCGAAGGCTGCGGCTGATCGAATAATGCTGCCCATATTGCCTGGCTTACTAACCCCATCTAAGTACAGGCCTTTAAAGGGGGTTTTGATGAGGCTTGCCATATCCCATTGTTTGGCATGGACCACCGCGATCACACCAGGGCTGGTCTTAATGCTGGGAATCTCTTTAAACACTGACTCTGAGACCTGATAACACCGGTCCTGATAAGGCACAATGCATTGCGTTAATTCAGGGCTTAAGTGCTGATATAACAGATACGCCAATTGATCTGGCTCCTGTTGAATTAATGCCATAATACTGGCCTGAGTTTCCATTACCCATTGTTGGTTTTCTCGACGGGCCTTGGCATAGCGAAGCAATTGCCTGGCATGACGGACCTTAGGGTTTTGGGTACTATTAATCACCTGATGGGGCCCTTCTATTCTAAGAACCACCCTTGGTCTTGATGAATACTCACGCTTAAAATTTGGACTCGGTCTTTGCTCTGCTTTTCATTATAGGGCACCGTTAACCCACTTTGAATGATCTTGTTGACGACCTTGCTTCCCTTAATAATCTGACCATAAACGCAATGGCCATAATTACCATATCTCCGGTTGGCATCCAAGACATCATTATCTTGTAAATTAATAAAAAAATCAGACGTGGATAAATGCCGCTCTTTGGCCCTTAGGCTTCCCACGCTAAATAGGGTATTTTTTAAGGTATTATTGACCGATTCATTGAGAAAAAAGTCAGGATCTTGGCCTCGCTTTCCGTCTCTGACTTTTCGACCGCCCACCAACATTCGACCGGCAACTATACGATCAAACTCCGTGCCGTCATAGCCTTTGTTTTTGGCCCTTTGAATAAAGGCTTTGACTGCCAATGGCGCTTCTTTAGGGTATAGCTCTACATAAATTCTACCAAAATTAGTGTTAATTTTAGCATAAGGATAAGAAATGTCGCTCATCTTTTGCCAGACATGCCCCACACGAACATACCCAATCAACAATAAGCAGATTGCCATTGCTAGAATCCCAAAAACCCATTTCTTTTGATTGCTCAATATTAAACTCCAGCGCTATAAAAAGGTGATCTATCCTTAATCATAGCCATAAGTTTAAGTAAACTCAAGTAGCAAATATACCGTCTATAAACGATTCATATGCTTGGCTATCAGGTTATCAAATAAATGGCCACCCCAACTAAGCCTAGCCCCCAACTGCCATAGACCACCCATGGCTCTTTAAGCCCTAACATCTCAAAATGGTGATGGATCGGGGCCATTAAAAAGACCCGTTTTCGAGTCCGCTTATAAACGGCCACTTGAATCACTACCGAGAGTGTCTCAATAATATATACCAACCCAAAAGGCAACAATAACCATACATTGCCGCTTAGAATGGCCAGACCTGACAATGCCGCACCAATGGCCAAGGAACCCGTGTCACCCATGAACCATTTGGCCGGGTAATGATTAAATACTAAAAAGACCAATAAGGCCAGTATCATGACCTGAATTAAGCCTAACATACTGACCAGTCCTGCCCCCAAAAATACGGTATAAAACCCGGCTAAACTAATGATAGAAAGTCCCGTTAAATGACCGTCCATCCCATCCGTTAAATTGGTGGCGTTGCTAGTGCCTACGATAATAAAGCCATACCAAGGGTACAGCATCCATTCTAATGGCGTTATGAAATAGGAAAAGGCCCCTAATGCGACCCCAGCAATCAGACACTGAAGCCCAAATTTTTGACGTGCAGAGAGCCCTTTATTGGCCTGATTTCGAATGGCGGCCCGATCGTCAATAAACCCGATAATCGCAAAGCCGATCATTAGGCCTAAACACCAAGCGCTTTCAATATTTAGCGATCCATTGATTAGCGCCCCTATAAGTACCCACGCCATAATGGCCAAGCCGCCCATGGAGGGGGTTTTGCTCTTTTCTTGGTGTCGGTTGGGGGCTAGTTCATAGATGGGCTGAAATAGCCGTCCTTTTTTTAAGCCATTTAACAGCAGATAATAGGCCCCTATCCCTGTCACAAAAAGGCCCAGTAATACAAGAAAGTTAAGATGCCAAATATGCAACGGTTTCCTCCAGTTTTAATGCCCGTGAGCCCTTGACTAAGACAATGTCCCCCTCTTTAAGTTCCGCCTTAAGGGTGGCATTGAGTTGAGCTTGGTCTTGGTAGTGTAGCACGTCCATGCTTTCACTGTTAATTTGGGCGCTAACCGGACCCAAGGTCATTAAAATATCAACCCCAGCCTCTATCATGAGGCTGGCGAGTGACTGATGAATCTTAACGGTGTTTTTACCAAGCTCTTTCATGTCTCCAAGTACCATAATTTTTCGGCCTTGATATTGCTTCAGGTAAGTTAAGGCGTACTCTACCCCATCTGGATTGGCGTTATACGCGTCATTAATGAGGGTAACATCACCAATTCGTTGAACATCCAAGCGGTTTTCAGAGGGCTGATACGCATCGATCCCATCTTTGATTTGAGACTCACTGAGCCCAAAATGACGCCCTACTTGATAGCATAATTGAACATTTTGATCGGGTTTATCCTCGCCCATAAAGGGTAAAATATCATAGTCATAATGCCGGGCCTTGTCGGCCAATAGCTCAAAGTATGGGCTGCTGGTATTTAAAAAAGCGACCCTAGCCCCTTTCTGCCAATACGCTTGTTTTCTAAAAATTTCTGCTTTGGCATAAGCGATGTGGCGCTGAGATTGAAAAAACTCTAGATGAGCCGTACCGATATTCGTAATTACCGCATGGGTGGGTTGCAGCCATTGGGTTAAGAGCCGAATATCGCCTTTTTTTCGCATTCCCATCTCCACAATTAAGATCTCCGTTTCATGGTCGGCCCGTAAAATGCTTAGCGGAACCCCAATTTCATTGTTTTGGTTCCCTTGGGTCTTTTGGATACGAAATCGTTGACCTAGAACACTGCTTAACAGGTCTTTACAGGTGGTCTTTCCAGAAGACCCTGTCAAGCCAATTACATGACAATTAAGCTTCTTGCGATACTGTCTGGCATAATTAGATAAGTTAACGTCCAATAAGCGCCCGCCCTTATCAATGGCGTCTTGGATATACTTTCGACCTGAGTTAACAGGAATAAAATATTGACCAGGCTGAATGGTCCTAGAGTCAATTGAAATATCCATGTCGCTCCTTAATCTGTTTGCTGGCCACTTCCCGATCATTAAAGGGCTGTTTTTTTTCTTTAAGAATCTGATAAGACTCATGCCCTTTTCCTGCTATTAAAATCACATCGTTGTCCTTTGCCCCGTGAATGGCATATTGGATTGCAGACTGACGACAATCTTTTCGGGTCACATTTTCAGCTGACTTAATCCCTGCCAAAATATCAGACTGAATTTGATCCGGAGACTCTGACCTGGGGTTATCTAAGGTGAGTATCACGGTGTCTGCTATTTGCTGGGCAATACGGCCCATTAAAGGTCGTTTTTCTCGCTCTCGTTCACCCCCACAACCAAAGACCACCGTTAATTGACCTTGTTGTTGATGGGCCATTTTCTTTGCTTCCATTAATGCCCGCTCCAACCCGCCAGGTGTGTGAGCAAAGTCAATGATCACTGAATAGGGCTGGCCTAGACAAATCTCTTCAAAACGACCCTCAGGTAGTCTTAATTTTGCATAAACGGGCTCTAATTGTGTATCGGTAAGACCGCATTCATATAAAATCCCAATGACGATTTGAATGTTTTCTTGATGAAACTGTGGCCAGTGCTGACAGACACTTGGAATGGAAATATCACTGACGGACTCTTGGGTCACCGACTTGGCGTCCCCTGTATTTAAAAATTCAGTTTTGGTTTGATGATAATTTTGGATGCTACCATGAAAATCCAAATGATCTTGGCCAAGATTGGTGAGCGCTTTAATATCAAATGCAACCTCATTGACTCGATGTTGCGCAATGCCATGAGAGGATACCTCCATGACGAAATGGGTCCCGCCGTTGGCCACATGATCTGCCATTCGCGCCTGTAAGTCCAGTGACTCTGGCGTGGTTAATGATGAGGTTAAAGTCCCTGAGCATTCACAATGAAATCCCAAGTTATTAAGACACTGTTGGACCAAGCTCACCACGGTGGTCTTGCCATTGGTCCCTGTGACCCCAATCACCATCAGCTGTTGAGATGGCTGCCCAAAATGGTGGTTCGCCAACTGGGCCATTTCGGCTCGGCTCATTTTTTGGACCCGCCACAGCACCATTTTTTTGAGCGTCTGAAATATAAGGGTCCCCACCAGGCAAACAAATGAACGTGTCCCCTGTCTTTACCTTCCGTGAATCATATGTATACATAATAATTTGAAATTATATCAGTCTACATGATATTATTCTACTTAAGTTCTCCTTCAGTTTTGAATGGTTGCTTGAATGGGTTTTTAGAAGGGTTCCTTTTATTCCCTATCATTCATTTATTCTTGAAACCGTAGGAGGCACGCCCAATATGGGTAATACGTTACACAGTATCAGTTAGGACCGGACAGTGAGCTCAAGCAAACATGATCTAGTGGTTGAATATTGCACCACACAAAACCCGGAACTTCGTGAACAGATTTTACTTAGTTACAAGCCTTTAATTTTGTATATTGCCAAAAAACTGGCCTATAACCCTGATGATACCCAAGACTTGATTCAAGTGGGCTCTATTGCCCTTCTGAAAGCCCTGGACCGCTTTGACCTTTCCAAAGAAGTTGACTTTGCCAGTTTTGTGACCCCTAATATTATTGGTGAAATTAAGCATTACTTTCGAGATAATAACCACTTGGTCAAGGTACCTAGAAAGCTACAAGAACTTTATTCCAAGGTTAAAACCGAAATTAGAGTTGCCCAAAAAGAAGGGCTTTCCTTGCGAATTGAAGATTTGGCGCAACGACTTGATGTGGATGAAGAGCGAATCTTAGAATGTATGGAAGCTGGCCAGAGTACCCGGGTTCTGTCTTTAGACTCCCCCACCTATAAGACCCATGACTTTATGCGACGCACCCACTCCCATGCCGGCTCTACGTTAATTAACAGTGTCAAAACGGAGACCAAAGAAGATCTATTGCTAAATAAAGAGATGCTTAAACAAGCCATCAAGAAACTTCCCCCTCGTGACCGACGTGTGGTCTACCTTCGTTTTTACGGCGGGCTTTCTCAAGCTGAAATTGCCGCCCGACTCGAGTTATCTCAAATGCATATCTCCCGAATTATTCTTCGGGCTGTTCAACTACTCCGAAAACATTTACAAGAGGTCATATGAGCCAGACGATTACCCAAGATCAAATTTTGGCATATTTGCCACACCGTTACGAGAACCTTCTTCTGGATCAAGTTGTCTCTCATGCCGATGATACCTGCGTTAAGGGTGAATTCTCCTTAACCGTCGGACCAGATGACGCCCTTGGCCGTCACCTCTTTTTTCGTCACCATACCGAGGAAGAACAGGTTTTAATCGGGGCTACTAGTGTCGAAATTTTGGCCTTAGGCTCACTGGTCTGCACTGGCAAACTAACAGAGACCCAGTTGGCCATTTTCACAGGGATTAGTCAGTTCCAAAAACACCAGCACCTCCCCTTAAGCCAATTAATCTCAGGTCAATCAGAGAAAGTGGCTCAAAAAGCAGGGTTTTTGAGTTATAGAGGTGCCCTTTATCGCCAGGTGGATACCCACCCTGCCGTAACCGCCCAAGTCAAAGCCTTTGTCACGGATACAAGTGCCTCTCAAAGTGAGCAAGAGTCCCCTAAAATGGGGACCGCCCCACCGTCAGGCTCAGCCACGCCCATTCAGTTTAAGCGTCCCAGTAAAAAGGCCCCCATGATCGTGGCAGATGGGTTGATTGAATCCTCTGACACTGAGGCATGGGTCTCTTATACTTATCCGTCTAATCACCCCTTAATTAAGGGGCATTTTCCAGGTAACCCCGTCATGATGGGCATTATGCAATGGATGGCCATTGAAGATGCTGTTTTGGCCCATTGTCAGATGAAACAAGGTGCTTTTTCAGTGAGCACCAACGCTGAAATTGTTAAATCAGATGGCGAACTAGTGGCGGAGGTTAAAGGGGCCCAGCTTCAAGGATATATTAATGACGATACTTACTTTGATTCTGCTGAAATAGTGGCTCTTAAGCGCATTGTATTTCGCCGAATGATCGTGCCAGGTGAGGAGATTTTTATTCACCTAACTAACTGTCAAATCCACTCATAAATGATTGTTCTAGGTATTGATCCTGGGGTTGCCACCACCGGTTATGGCGTTATTTCTACCCAAGGGTCCAAGATGTCTCTTTGTGAATATGGGGTTATTAAAACCGCAGCTAAACAGCCACTTGAAACCCGCTTGATCACGATTAGGCGAGAAATGACCCAGATTTTGGCCCAATTTAAGCCGGATACAATGGGGATTGAAGATTTATTTTTTAACCATAATACCAAAACGGCGATGATGGTCGCCCAAGGTCGAGGGGTCTTGTTATTAACCGGGGCAGAAGCCGGGATCCCGATCCATTCTTATACCCCACCCCAAATTAAACTAGGGGTTTCTGGCTACGGTTCAGCACCCAAACAACAAGTCCAAAAAATGGTCAAGTCACTGCTTAACCTTCCCAAGATCCCGCGGCCTGACGATGCCGCTGATGCCCTCGCTGTGGCCATCTGTCATGCCCACTCTCTCCGTATGCGTACCCTAGGTTCGACTGCTTAATCGGATTTAACACGTTCTGTTAAACGATCTCTTCTAAGAGATATTTTATCGAATTGGAGTTGGGTAGAGCGCTCAACGGTTCTTGGATGCCGAAGTACCGCTTTTGTATAATCAGAAAACAGGTGGCACCGAATTTTAAAATCTAGTTGCTACTTATAAAGCAGAACCAAGTCCTTTTTTTGTGCTTGGGTTAATATTCTATTGTCAGACCAGCTGGTTTTGCTACCTCTAGTGCGGCTTTTCCTTCAGCTCCAATTTGATTCGAGTCTAAATTAAGTTCAGTTATCTGAGAACCACTTAGTGCCTCTACTAATTCTCTGGCTCCTACTACTCCAATTTCATTACCCATTAAATTAAATCTGTGTCTTTATTAAAATGGCTAGCATGACCCCCCTGTTTATTTTAGGCTTCTTTTAAATAGAGGCCTTGCTATATATAACCCGTCTTTACTACGTTGATCAAGCGCACGTCAAAGCAGCGCTCAAATCCATTTAATAGTGGCTCTCAAGCCCCCCTAAACTCACCCGCGGACAATTCCCCTTCTCCTCTCTTTAATTGGCTTATATTTCTGTTCATATATCTGTGTGTATTCTGCCAAAACATCTTCTGAAAGTCCTTTTATTGGGGTGTCAGGCCCCTGATTAAACAGCGCCTTAATGGCCAGCTCGATTTTTTTTCCGTTGCTCGTATAGGGGATCTGATTAACCTCAAAGATAAAATTGGGGTTATGTTGACTAGAAAGCTGGGTGGTAATATGTTGTTGAATCTCTTTAGATAGGGCCTTGGAAAAAGTGTGATTGGGGGATAATTGGACAAATAAAAGAATATGGTCCGGAGCATCAATATGGACCACCACACTGTCATTAACCGCGGGATGGATGGATACGGCCCGATATATTTCAGCGCTCCCTATTCTAACCCCTGACCGATTTAAGGTCGCATCTGATCGCCCCAAGATCTTTACACTGCCATCAGCCTCAATCAAAATATAATCTGAATGATGCCATTTTTTAGGGTAGCGACTAAAGTAACTTTGGATATACCGCTGGTGATGATCATCGTTCCAAAACCCGATCGGCATAGACGGACAGGGCCCCTCACAGACCAACTCCCCTTTTTCACCAATGATTGGAGCCCCGTCCTCGTTATAGGCCGCCACAGGATAGCCTAGACTAATCGACTGAAGATACCCCCGCTTGACGGGTAATAAAGGGTTTCCCAAGGCAAAGCAGCCCACAATATCCGTTCCGCCTGAAATTGAACAAAGCTGGACATCGGGCTTTACATGCGTATAGACATAATCAAAGTCTTCTTCATATAAAGGGGATCCCGTAGACAAAACCATACGTAAACTGGCCAGATCTACCGTTGATCTGGGCTCAAGAGCAAAACGCTTAGACGCACTAATCATTTTGGCTGAGGTCCCGAAAACACTAATTTTATAATCCTCGATCAAGGACCATGCCGCCAACTTATTGGGATAAAAAGGTGAGCCGTCATAGATGACCAATGTACACCCTAATGCCAAGCCACTGACCAACCAATTCCACATCATCCAAGAACAGGTCGTATAGTAATAAAGCGTATCATCACGTGTAATATCACAGTGAAGCTTTAGTTCTTTT
>PBBE01000029.1 GCA_002716485.1 Actinomycetota bacterium | reverse complement strand
GAAGCCAAGCAGGCCGTCAAAGAGGCCAAAATGGACCCGAAAATTAAAACCCAGCTCAGCCAGCTATTAGCGAAACTAGATGTGGCCAGTAGTCATTCCACTGGCGCTGCCAGTACCCAGTTCATGCTCCAAGCCAGCACCCAATTTGCCCATATATTAGGGATGGTAGGCGAGGTAGACCCCGAATTTATTACCGATTTTTTAGAAAGTGCATCCAACGAAAAACTCTCAAAGCGAAAACTAACCCCTGGTCTCGACCCCATGATCCAAGCCATGATGGGGCCCTTGATGAATAGTATGGCCACGGGGATGGCCGTTACCAATACCCAGGCCAGTTCAGCCAGTATCAGACACAAGAAAATGGGTCCGGACCCATTTGCAGCCATGAGCCCTAGGGCCACTCAAGACATGGTTCAAGAGGCCTTTAACGGCAGCTTGGCCGCCCTAAGTGCCTTGGATGCAGGCTTGTCCCAAATGGATAGTGGCCTTCAGCAAGCGCAAACCACATTCCAGTCCCAGTTTTCAGTATCATCACAAGCGCAACCCTCAGAAAAGTTTCATGAGCTCATTTCCAAAAGCACGATTGACGCAGCTAGCAAGGGCAGTTTAGCCGCCATTTCAGCCGTTAACCAAGGCCTCCATGAGATCCAGTCTGGACTTACATCCATGACCCAGTGGCAGCAATCAGGCGTTGCAAGTATCCAAAGTAACAATAATATTGTAATCAAAAAAAGTGCCATCGAGGAAGCAGAGTCCGGTAGCTTGGCTGCCATTACAGGCTTAGGAATCGCATTAAATGAAATGCAACGAAGCACCCAAGGGGTCCAGCAGCAAGTCCAGTCCAGCATGAGTGCGATTCAGCGGACATCCCAACACGCGTTAATCGCCCAGCTGAGCCGAAGTAATGACCCGTCAGCCATGTCACGGGTGATGAGTCAGCTGATTAATAATGCCCAGGTCCAACGGGATCCCATGGATGCAGGAGCGACTATGATTAACATGGTGGGTGAGCTGAGTACCGATGAACTTATCGCGTTAGTGGAAGCCAAGCTCGATAATATCACCGGGGTCGAAGATGTGGCCACCATTATGATGTTACTTTCAGAATTAGGGTTAAGTATCCCCGCTGCATTATTGCAAAAAGTAGAAGAAAAGTTGACAGAATTTGTCACCGATTTGGCCACGAGTATTCCCGATCCAATGACCTTGATGAGCATGTTATCGGTTCTCAAAGGCATGATAGGTAGTAACGTTAGTGACGATGTGATCGATAATGAAGATGTCAAAGACATCATCGCCCAAAAATTAGTGGGCATCGATGCGAGTGAAAGAGACAGTATCGTCGGTACCGCTGCTGCGATGGGTTTACAGATCGAGCAAGTCCCGCCCATGACCAGTATCCCGAGCACCGAAACAACCCCATCGTCAACCCAAGAAGCCCTTGCCGGTCTACAACGAGACAAGGCCGAAGTTGACAGCAAAGGGGCCAGTATCACGAAAGAACAACTATTAGACCGAGAGCGACCCCGTATCGATCGGGTCGAAAAGATCAGTAAGCTCGTTCATGAGATGGTAGACCAACAATCGCCATCACTTGTCGAGACCATGTTATCGTTTATCACTGATTTTTCAGGTAAAGAGTTAGGAAATGTCATTGATGAGCTGGTACTTCCAGATCTTCCCGGGGATAGCTAAGCAGTAGCGTCAGTGATGATAAATGAGTATGCTAGGGCCTACCCTTGGCGTGCAACTTATGCTATATTACATAAGTAATGACACCGAGATTTTTAATGCCAAAGCAAGCAATACTAAGCATGGGCCTTTTAGGTCTATTCGTTACTTTATTTGCCTGCGGAAAAGTCACCCAAGAAGTCAGTGAAAAGAAAGAGACCCCTTCTTTCAAATTATTATTTTCACTTGAAGAGACCCCCTCCTATAGCCCCTTGTCTGAAACATCTAATTTTAAGATGACCGATACGGTCTATGCCAGTATTTTTGGGATCAATGATAAGTGGCGCTATAGCGAGTTATCCTGGGGGAAGATTTTAATCCAAAAGGTCAGCCCAGACACCTATATTAATTTACCAAACGAAGTCAAATTAATGGCCATTAATGTGGGGGACTCATCGCCAGTTCCAAGTCAACAAGCCACGCCCAACAGCCCAGAAAGTGCACCTGCTGACCATCCTAACCTACCTCAGTTAGGCCAAATGTTTAATGATATTTTGCAACAAGTCCCTAGCAGCGAATCTCAATTATCAACCCAAAATATGTTACACCAACAAATATTACAATTACCGCCCTTAGGTCCCTATTCTGGGGTAGAAATGGCCATTTGGCTCAAAGAAAATATTCGCTCAGTAGACAACAGCATGACCGCCATCCCCCTCATTATTCGGGCCATTAGCCAAGATATTAAACCGCCCCCCCAAGGGGTCTCCCCGTCCCAGCTAACCCAGTGGATTAACCAGCATATATTATTAAAAGCCTTGGCCTTACATACCTTGCTAGCCGATGCCAGTGGGGCAAGTGATGCGCTGCTATCTTCTGATGACGTGGCCAAGATCGCCACTGAGTTCCAAGCCATTGCCAACGAAGAAGAGAAGACCAGTACCCCAGATATCTATTTATTGGCCAAGCCTTATAATAAACAAGGGGTCATGCTCAGTAAATCTGATTTATCGTGGACCTTTTCTCGTTTCAGTTTAAAAGACAAGGAGTGGTCCTTTGAAAGTGATAAGATCCGGCGCGGGTACCCCTATTATTTGGTTTCAACATTCACGAATCAGCACAATTATCGATTAAAATTAATTGACGAGACGGTGGTATCGGCGAACCAGACCGTCAATATCGATCAATTAAGTGGCTATGATACGTTTATTGCCGTCTTGACCATGATGCAATCTGCCAAAGGGCAATATGACGAGACGTTTGTATCCCATATGAAAAGCCTCTATAATATCGATTTTTTCACAGCCTTAAATTACGAATTTCCACCCAATCATAACCCGGGCTTTAATAAGAAAAAGCCTTATTTTAAGTTTAATCGCGAGTATGAAGGTCTTTTATTAAATTTGTTAGACTTGGCTCGTATTGACCGAGACGAAGCCATCAAATATTTAGATACCCAAAAGGCATTTGATCAAATGCCGGCAGATGCCAAAGGCGTATTTAAGACTAATTTATTGGCCTTCCATCAGGCCAGAGACTTGAGAGATTAGCCGAGAGGTTTTTGACTATGATCGGGCTTGAAATCCAAGACCATCGTTTACGAATCACCCAGCAGGAATGGACCCGAAGGGGCATCTCCAAAATTAGTTCCACCCAAATTGACTTAGAAGAAGGTGTGATCCATCAGGGTCAGATCCAAGACCCTTTTATAGTGGCATCAATGATCAAAGAAAAAATACCAATTCTACAGGGAAAGCAACTGGGCGTTGCCATCAACACACCCCATTTTAAGCGCATTGTCTATCATACCGGTAGCGAAGAGTCCCGCCATGCCTTCTTCGAAGAGCAGATCCAACGCTCCCATCGCTTTATTGATACCCCATTTGAGTGGGAGGCCATCCCCACCCACACTGATCAGACCCGTGGCCGGTACTTATTAACGGCCATGAGCAAGGCCAGTAAACAAAGTGTCCAAAAATTAACACAGTTACTTGCCACTGAAACGAGCTCCCTATCGCTGGCCCCGATCTCAGAACTTATGGGGCTACAGTATCTCAGACACGACCCTTTTGCTGCCCTTATTATTACGGACCAAAAGATGATTATAGCGCTTTGGGACGATTCTGGACTGGCCTTTATCATTGAGTTTCCCTTAAGCGAGGACTTTAATGCCCAGACAAGTGAGTTTAAGCAGACACTCGCGCAATTAAAACTCACGTTATATACCTATCTGGACCAGGCCCCAGGTGCCAGTTTACCAAGCCAATGGCTCATTTCAGCCAGACAGAACCCCCATGCCCTGTCATTTTATGAACAGTTCCAAGAGACCCAACACGAGTGGCACTGCGAATGGCTCCAAAAAGATAGTATCCAGTCCGTACTTGATCCAAAGTCCAAGTTCAAACCCAGTATTAATCGGACATGGCTAACCCATATCGGCTTGGGTATCCAAGTACAGGGCCTGACCCAAACACGTCCGTCTCCACGTCCAAGCTTGGCCCAAATCTTGAAAACGTTACTTAAAAAGACCAAACTAGTCAATCAAGTATAAGGGATTCACGTTCAGCGAAGGACTATTTTCTTAATGGCAGGTAATTGATTTGTAATATAAGAAACATTACGATTTAGGCGGTGTTGAACATTACAGAAATGCTCTTGAATGGGAGATTTTTAGGGGGGTATCATTGATCGATCAAAAATAAAGCATGAGAAGACTTGATCCTTCTCCAATCTAATTATACACTTTTAGATAACCCCTCTGATCCTTATTGCTGCGCGCTTAATAGACGCAGATTTCTCAAAAACCCCTGATGATCAGTACAGAAAAGAAGAGGACAATCATGAACAAATTAATTTTAATGTTACCAGCAAGCCCATTAGAGAACCAGAAATATCAAGAAAATCCCAATATGAGTTCCGTTGATGGAGATGATCTTAATGATGAAGAGAACTTGAGCCGCTTGAGTGATATTGAGGGTCTTCGTGACTTCCGAAAAACATTAATATTACCACCCACTCCTCCACCTAGAAGTACCCCAGACTTACTCCTATGCTTAGCTAAGTCTGATTCATCCAAACCATCAGAGGAGAGGCCAGATCCCCCTTGTCTCATAACAGTAGATCTAACAAGTAATGCCCAGGTTCCTGACTGCATTAACCTTAGATTACCCGACACTGCTAGGGCCATACGTCATCATTTACAACAGATCAAAGAGAAAGCCAATCCTCAAACGCCCAGCAAACGTGCTGAGCCGGCTCAATTTTCTTCAGGGAGTCCCCCTCCCAAGCTAAGTTTCCCAGCTTCCAGTGAAGCCATACCAACAGTGGTTAAAAACAGCAGAAAAACAGACGCTTCTGTGCCCCAATCTCAGGCGAATAAATATAAAGTAGGGAAATAAAGTGGGGAAATAAGGGCACCTTATTATCTGGGTATCGTGTCACGGCCTTTAATATATCGTCTTAAGCACCCCTATCTATGGATCAAGGTAAGTGTCATTAAATCATAGGGTACGCGGAATTGATTATTAAGTTTTTGATAGATTATAGTAAGTTTTAATAAAGTTAGGTAGTATATATGAAAAATATAGAAAAGGATGTTTTTTTTAGTGTTTAAAATAGTTTCAGGCGTCTCTCAACAGACCCTTATAACATTAAGTAACCAGGTCAATAAAAAATTAAACCCAAAAGCACTGTATCAAAGGGCGTTGGCACTGATTAATCAAGGGGGCTTGGTCAGCAACTTGAGTGAGATCTTGTTATTGGCCCATCAAATATCAGAAACGCAGTTGGCAGAACCTAGCCATGAAACTATCAAGTACTTAACGCATATTTTTGAGATAGTGTCGCCCTATATTTTGCCAAAAGCAGGGACTGGTGTATGGAAATATTGGAATATTAGCGAAGATGACGACTTTCGATTGTTTTTTAATCGATGCATTTGTTATCGTTGGCATCAAAAGGTGATATTGAAGCGACCTTATGACCGCTTTGGGGAGGAATTAACGCCATCAATTAATCAATATTTAAGTATTGAATTGAAGATTGCATTGGGTGATCAAGAGCGTTATGAGTCCAAACTTCTAGAAAGCGATACGAGGAAAATATCAAAAAACAAGAGCGCTAAAAAGGGTCCTAAAAAGAGTGGCAAGAAATCCAAAAAAAATAAAAGAGAAAAATCGACGCCACTGACAGTTGTAGACAAGCTCAAAGACGCCCTGCATGTCAATAAGTCACGAGAATTGGAATCATGTCTTAGGAAACTATTTGAGTCCTATGAAAAAAGCCCTCATTTAATTGAAAAAGAAGAAGACGAAATAAGTTGGAAGACGTTGTTAGAAGCCGTGGAGCGGAATCGAATTAATACAGTAAAAGCCATTATTCGATCAAAACCAAAGATCATGAGCGACGTAGATGCCCAGCATTATTTGCTTAGCCTTGCCATTGAAATGAATATTAATGAAGACATAATTAACCTAATTAAAACGCCCAGCTTAGTAATAATCGAGGGGGTATTAAATCACAGGTTAGTGGATCTGCGTATTGAAAGCCAGGCCCTATCTTTGGTGGATAATACGTTTATAAAGGCAATCCCAGACGCATGCTATTGCCAAGAAATGACCCGATATATTTTAGTTCATGCAAACGAAAATAAGTGGGACATACAACAGACTTATGACTGTTTAGAGCGGGCCATGGCCATCGAAAAAGAAAAAGTGGACCCGTGGGTATTTGTATTATATACAATATCGTTAATCAATATCATTCACCAACACATTTTGACACCCGTATCCTCACAGATCCATGAAAAAAAACAACGTGAAGTACTCATATGGAGCTTAGCCGGTCAAGGCTTAGAGTCTAAATTGTTTCCAAACTATAAGAGTATTTTACAACATATTCAAGACATTTTTCGTGAAAACGGAGTAGAGACCGGAGCATCGCAAGAAGAAAAAGCATTTCTGAGTCCTAAGTTTTTTCATCAAAAGATTCAAGAGAGTCCATTCTTTGAAACCGCCGTTATATCTCGAAAAGTACCATTATATGAGCTGGATTTCGATAACCAAGGCTCACGAATGAGTTGGGATGAATGGAAAACAAGTGACCAACAAAGACCTAGTTACGAGCATCTAAGGGAGCAGTCAAACGAAATAGTGGGAGTGCCGTCCATTGAGAAAGGGCGATGTTATTGTCTGTATTCACCTAATAATCACCACTTCCCTGACCCAAGCTCAGAGTATATGTTGGTTGAAGAGGAGGGGCTTCGTTTTTTTACTTTTGAGCAATACCAAAGCCATCCCATGGCCACGCTCATTGCAGATCCTCATGAAAAAAATCTAATGGTCATCCATTCTTTATTAGCACAGTTATCAGCATTTAAAACCACGCCACCAAAGTGCCGTGAAAAAAATATGACCCAGACCATTTCATTATTAATTGAAGAAGGGGTCGAGATCACGTCTTTGTGTCATTGGTTAACGTCTGTTTTCCTGTCCCCTTTAGTCCAGGTGACGGATAGTGCCATCACCGCAATCTTAGAAACCGAGCAAAAGATCGATCAAGAGATCGATCAAGAGATCAATCAATTAACAAAGGAAGAGCATGCCTTTATCTCTCAATTTATAAGCAATACTGAGCAAAAGTAAACGAAAGCCCCGTTTCAAAATGCCGCTCAGATTCTTGTTCAAGTGAAAAGGCCGTTAAGGGTCTCGGAAAAAAAGTACTACATTGACAG
Source organism: Actinomycetota bacterium (assembly GCA_002716485.1). Classification (GTDB taxonomy): domain Bacteria; phylum Margulisbacteria; class Marinamargulisbacteria. The sequence goes on along the minus strand of PBBE01000029.1, from coordinate 21,119 downwards.
TCTTGCTCAATTTTAGTGATATACAAGCGTTCACAACCCACATGATCTAGTGCCAGTGCATAAATATCAGCCCCCCCAATCACAAACACCGATTCAATCCCTTGGGACGGCTCAGACAGGTGATCCAAGGCCAGGTCCAAGTCTTTAAATTGCAAGATAGGGTCTGGTACAACTTGATGATCTTGTCGTGATAAGACCACATTACATCGATTAGGCAGTGGCGAAAAGGCAGCGGGAATTGAGTCAAAAGTCTTACGACCCATAATCACCGCATTTTGGCGCTCTGGGTCCTGAGTAGTGGTGGTTAGTTGCTTAAAGTACTGCATATCACTGGGCAAGTGCCAGGGTAATGTCTGGTCACGACCAATGCCTTGTTGGCAATCCATGGCCACCACAATCGAAAATGTTGTCTGTGTCATATAGTCAGTGTATCGTATATCCCTTCACTTGTCAGGAACCCCATGTCGAGCATATGCTCATAGATATTGTCAGCCTCACCTGAGATACGATAAAATAAGACATGATCATCTATGAAATAAATAGGCAAAAAATTAGGGCCCTATTTTAATTGATACTCAATATATAACTATCTTAAGGAGGTCACGATGAGTGTCGCATTACAAGAAATTAACCAAAAGGTACAGCAAGAGTCCGCTTGTATCCAAGAAATTATCAGTGAAGCAGGAAAGGTCATTGTCGGTCAACAGTATATTGTGGATCGATTATTGATCGGCATTCTTACTGGGGGACATTTATTACTAGAAGGGGTTCCTGGCTTGGCCAAGACCTTGGCCATTAAGACCCTGGCCGATATTGTGGATGTCAATTTTCAGCGCATCCAATTTACCCCAGACTTATTACCCTCAGACGTGATTGGGACCATGATCTATAACCAAGCCAAACAAGAGTTTGTTCCCAAGTTAGGACCTGTCTTTGCCAATTTTATTTTGGCTGATGAAATTAACCGGGCCCCAGCCAAGGTCCAGTCCGCCTTATTAGAGGCCATGCAAGAACGGCAAGTCACTATTGGCGATACCAGTTATGCCTTAAAGGCCCCTTTTTTAGTGTTGGCCACCCAAAACCCCATCGATCAAGAAGGGACCTATCGATTACCTGAAGCCCAAGTGGACCGCTTCTTACTCAAGTTATCGGTCAGCTATCCAAGTAAAGAGGACGAAAAGATCATTATTGACCGAATGAGTCAGCCGAAAATCCCTAGTGTAAACAAAGTGCTTAAAGCCAGTGATATCGAGCGCTTACAAAACGTGGTCTACGATGTTTATGTGGACGATAAAATCAAAGAATATATCTTAGATATTGTAATGGCGACCCGAACCCCTGAGAAGTATCAATTGAAAGCCTTATCGCCAATGATCGCATTTGGGGCCAGCCCTAGGGCGTCATTGGGCTTGATTCATGCCGCAAAGGCCCATGCCTTTCTCCAGCAACGTGGCTTTGTAACGCCTGAAGATGTCAAAGCTGTGGGTCAAGATGTGTTACGGCACCGGGTCATCCCGTCCTTTGAAGCAGAAGCAGAGGAAATGCAGGCCGAAGATATTATCCAAAAAATCTTTGATGAAATCGAGGTCCCTTAGGAAGCATCGGTCATGTTGCCAGGACAGATTAGCCGAAAAGTAAAGGCCATTGAAATTAAGACCCGACAGATCGTCTCGGCCATTTTAAGTGGCGAGTATCATTCGGTCTTTAAAGGCCAAGGCCTCAATTTTGCAGAAGTTCGACAATATCAGTTTGGCGATGATATTCGGCACTTGGATTGGAAAGTCTCGGCTAAGGTCGGGGACCCCTATGTCAAATTATATGAAGAGGAACGAGAACTAACCGTTATTTTAGCGGTCGATTTAAGTGGCTCTGGACATTTTGGTTCTTCTGGCCAACTTAAAGTGGAACGGGCCGCAGAAATCGCCGCCGTCTTAGGGTTTTCAGCAACCCGGAACAACGACCATGTCGGTCTCTTATTATTTACTGATCAGGTAGAGCGCTATATCCCACCCAAAAAAGGCAAGAACCATATCTTTCGGTTACTCCGAGAAATTTTTTATTTTAAGCCCCAACACAAGGGCACTTCAATTCGATCTGCCCTGGACTTTTTATTAAAAACCCAAAAGAAAAAGGCCATTATTATTATGATTTCAGATTTCATTGACCAGGACTATGAACAACGCTTCCAGCAGCTACATCGTCGTCATGACGTCCTCCCTTTAATCATCTCTGATGAACGGGAAAAGAAGTTACCTAAAGCGGGCATTGTGGTCTTAGAGGACCAAGAAAGTGGCGAACTAATCTATGTGAATACCCATTCAGATGACGTGCGCCAATCACTCAAAAATGTGACCTATGCCAATCAATTATCCCAAGAGCGCTTCTTTAAGTCCATTAAATCAGAACCCATTTATATCTCGAACCAAAAGGACTATATTCTGCCCTTGATCCACTATTTTAAACATCGGATGAAACGACTCTCATGATCAAAAAACTAGGATGCATATGGGTCCTCATATTAGGCATACAGATCAGCGCATATGCGGTTCAAGCCACCCATCGTGTGAACCCGAATCAAGGCCAAATTGGGGACAAGCTTCGCTATGAAATCAAGGTCATCACCAACCCCAAAGAGACCCTCGAGTCCATTTCCACACTCAGCGAAACGCCCTTTTTATCTGTGAAAGGCCCTGAGATTAAAACGGGCATGCAAGGCCCCAAAAGTGTCCAAGTCCATCGCTATGACCTTCAGATCTTTGACTATGAGGACCTGCTGATCCCGACCCAACAGGTCGTGATTTTAGAGGCCGGTAAACGCATCGAAAAAGTGCTGCCTGCGCTACCCATTTTAGTGACAGCTAAACTAAGTGAGGAAGAAGCAAAACAGGGGGTAATTGCGGATATTAACCCCAGTAAAGTCATTCAAGTCGAATGGAAACAATACGCTAAAAAAGGAGGCGTCTGGGCCCTTATTGTGGGGGTGTTATCGATACTATTAGCGATGATATGGCGTCGATATAGACGAAAACAGCCGTCAAAAAGCCAAGTCATTAACGATCCCCGGCCCCCATTTGAAATTGCTATGACGCAGTTAGCTACATTACGTAAGATCCCGGTCTCAGACCCCAAAAGTGTTCAGCAATGTTATACCCAATTAAGTGAGATTTTGAAGCACTATTTAAGTCAAGTGACCCCAGATACTTATATTGAACTCACCAGTTCAGAAACCATTGCCCAACTCCAGACACATTTAGAAAGCCAGGTACTAAGACGGGTCAAAAATCTCTTGCTTCAATCAGATACAGTAAAGTTTGCCAAAGATATTCCTTCCAAAGACGCCCATGACGCATGGTTTGATAAAGCCAAAGAGATCTTAATCAAAGTAGATGCCCAGTACCCCAGTAAAAAGGAGCCATCCAAATGAGACTGGCAAGCATCTATTGGCTCTTTTTAGGACTGGTACTCATTGGCTTGGCCATTCTAAGGCAGCGGACCCATCGTAAGACGGCCATCCAGTTTTCCAATACGCAACTATTAAGTCGTCTCAAACACCAACGCACCCAATGGATCTCCAAATTAGTGACCATGCTACGCTATATAATCTTAATATTAATCGTGATTACCTTGGCCCGGCCCCAAGATATTTTACTGCAGCGCGAAAGTCAGACCGAAGGGGTGGACATTATGATGGTCCTGGATGTATCAGGCAGCATGGCCGCTGAGGACTTCAAGCCAGATAATCGACTCGAAGTGGCCAAAAATACCATTCTTTCTTTTATCAAGAAACGAGAATCCGATCGTATTGGATTGGTGGTCTTTGGCGGCGATAGTTATGTCCAATGCCCACCTACCTTGGATTATCGGGCCTTGAGCCAGCTATTAAGTAGTGTCACTTTAAATATGGCCGGCGAAGGCACAGCGATTGGCATGGCCATTTCTACCGGATTGAGTCGCTTGTCCCGCTCCCATTCCAAAAGTAAAGTCATGGTCTTGCTCACTGATGGCGAGAATACCCGTGGGGCCATTACCCCTGAGCGTGCGGCCCGAATGGCCCAACAGCTAGGGGTCCGGATTTATACCATTGGGGTCGGTCGAAAAGGCGGCGTTGATATTATGTTACCCACTGGCCAAGTCCAACATATGGACGTGGATGAAGACAGTTTAATTGAGATTGCCAGTATTACCAACGGCCAATTTTTCCGGGCCCATAACGAAAAAGACTTAATCGAGATTTATGAAAAAATTGATCGTTTGGAAAAAAGCACCATTAACCGTCACAAAATTCAAGAATATAAAGAGTTTTTTCCCTGGCTATTGGGCCTAATATTAAGCTTAATTATTTTAGAGCTCGTCTTAGCCAATCTGTTTTTGGTGGTGGTCCCATGATATTTGCAGCACCCAAATATAGCGTCCTTTTTGGCATTATTCCCGTCCTCATATTGATTCTTTATATTGGGTATCGGACCCGAAAGCGACGTACCCAGCTACTCATAGATGCCCAGTTGATTCCCAGTGTCATTCCCCATTTAAGTTATTTCCGGCGCTTTTGGCAACGGGCCTTTTATATATTAGGGATCATCTGTTTAATACTTGCAATAATGCGACCTCAATTTGGGGTCAAATTTGAAAAAGTATCTCGAAAAAATCAAGATATTTTAATTGCCTTAGATACCTCAAAGAGCATGTTGGCCCAAGATATTAAACCCTCACGGTTTTTTCATGCCAAGCAAGAGATCCGGACCTTATTAGAGCGACTCAAAGGGGACCAAGTGGGACTAATTGGCTTTGCTGGAGAGGCCTATGTCGAATGTCCATTAACTTTAGATTACTTAAGCTTAGCCATGAGTTTATCGGAGATAGAAGTGGGTAGCATCCCCATTCCTGGCACAGATATTGCCACAGCCATTAAGTTGGCACGACAGACCTTTAATGCCATGGGCAGTCAAAGCCGAAAAATTCTGATCGTGATGACCGACGGCGAATCATTTGAAAACGATCCCATCGCCTCTGCCGAAGTGGCCCAGTCCCAAGGGGTCACGATTTATACCATTGGCATCGGCAGCGCTACTGGTGAACCGATCCCCGAATATGATGATCAGAACCAAATCACCGGCTACAAAAAAGACAAAGAGGGCAATATCATCGTCTCGAAATTAGATGAAGAAGTCTTGACCCAAATCGCGAGCATTGGTAACGGGGCCTATTTTCGGGTCGATGGCAGTCGCTGGGTCGTCGAAGCGCTTTATGACGCCATTGCCAATGTAGAGCGGGTGGCCTTATCCCAAAAAGTGGCCCATGAGTACAAAGAGCAATACCAATGGCCCTTGGCCATGGCCTTTTTTTGGATACTATTGGCCAGTTTAATCCCAGAACGACAACCTAAAAAATTCAAATGGGAGGCCCGTATCAGTGAAACATAAGACCATAATCTTAAGGATGATACTCATGCTCGTTGGGCTGACCAGCCCCTTACAAGCCGCGACCTTTTCAGAGTCTCGTATCCACCAAAAAGCCCAGGCCCATATCCAAGATGGGGACCATCAAGCCGCGGCCAAGTTATATGAATCTGCAGTAAAGAAGGGGACAAAGTCACCCCAACTTTTGTATAATTGGGGTAACGCATTATTTAAAGTGGGCCAATATGCCGACGCTGAGAACGCCTATATGAACGCACGAGAACTAATTCAAGAACAAAACCCTCATTTTGGGCTCTATAATTTAGGCACTGCCCAGATCGGTAGCCAGCAATTCGAACCCGCCATTAAGCACCTAAAAGAAGCCTTGAACCAGGACCCGGATAACGATCGAATCAAAGTCAATTTAGAACAAGCCATCCGATACTATAAGCAACAACAACAACAGCAGCAACAACAGCAGCAGCAAGAGCAAGACCCTCAAGATCAAAACGAATCCCAAGACGCTTCAGAACAACCTCAGTCATTAAAAGAAAAAGAAGATGAGGCGGCCAAACAGCAAGTCGAACAAATCTTAAATGCCTTATTGGACCAAGAAAAGCAAAGCCGAGAAAAAGCCAAATCGCCACAAGAAGAGCAGGGGGTCGACGACAATGATTGGTAAGCGATGCCTGGCCGTTTTACTAGCCTTTTTCTGTGTCCTATCAAGTGTCAGTGTGGCCCAAGCCACCTTGAATATGAACGCCAGTTTAAATCGAAGTCGCATTAGCATGGGCGAGTCAGTGACCTTAAAAGTGATTTTAACCAGCACTTCTTCAAGGGACCTGCCTGCCTTGGACTTACCCAATTTAGAGGCCATGTTTGAGATCTCCGAGCGCTATGTCGAAAAAGGGTACCAAATTTCCATTATTAACGGCCAAAGTCAAACGGTTCGAACTGAGACCCGACGCTTTGTTCTATCGCCATTAAAAGAAGGTCGCTTTACGATAGATCCCATCCGATTAAATGTACAGGGCCAGTCCTATCAAAGTCAGCCATTACCCATCACAGTGGCCCCAGCCCCGGCCCAGACCAGCCCCCAGGCGATGGCCCAGCGATCAAGTAACACGCCATCAGACCCGTTCCAGTCCTTTTTTAGGGACACTCGCCAGGAGAAAGGGCGGTTATTTTTACATGCCAGTACCCAGCGCGACCAAGTTTATGTGGGCGAATTACTCCGTTACAAACTCAAGTTATATCGACGGGTCCGTTTATTTTCAGATATTTGGGTCGAGCCCATCGAGTTTGAAGGGGCGTGGGTCACCGAGTCGGGCCTAAATAAGGCCGAAGAGGCCTATGTGGAAAGTGTACAAAATCGCCAGTATTGGGTCGAAGAGCTGGCCCATAGCGCGTTATTTCCCATCGAAGCGGGGCCCTTAACCCTACGAGAGATTTCTGCCGTGGTTAATGTCGCTGGCAGTTTATTTAGTCGACAAGAGGCCCTTAAAGCCAACCCCGTCACCGTTAAAGTCTTACCCTTACCGGAGCAGGGGAAACCCGATATATTTATGGGCGCAGTGGGCGAATATGAGATACGAACGCACTTAAGTCAGCATGCCAGTAAGGTCAATGAACCATTAAGTTTACGCGTCGTCATTTCAGGGACAGGAAACTTGAATGCCATCCAGCAGCTCAGTTTTGAGGAAAGTGAGTCCCTAAAAGTCTACCAACCCAAAGTGACTCGGACCATTAATGCCACTGACCAGGTGGCCGGAAGTGTGGAGTTTGAATATGTGATTATCCCCAAAGCGCCGGGCGTTTTTTCAGTGCCCATCTTTAAATTGGCCTATTTTAATCCCAAAAACGAGACCTATCATCTTCTGGAAAGTGATGTCTTGAAAGTAGATGTATTAGGGCAGGCCATTCAAGCCAGTTCTGCCTTGCCGGTTAATGGAAAGTCCTTAAGTATCATCCAAAAAGATATCCGATATATCAAATCACCTATCCAGGCCCATTCTGCCCGCCTCTTGAGTGAGCAGTGGTGGGTCCAACTATTAATGGTCCTATTATTAGGCTGGAGTACCGCACTCTTAGTAAAAGCGGTAAAGGCGCGCTTCTGGAGAATAGATAGCGCCAGCTTAAAACGACAACGTGCATATTCCACAGCCAATCAGGCGTTAAATCACTATTTAAAAAGATCAGAAAAATCCCCAGACTCGGTCACCCAATTGGAACGGATTTTATTTGATTATTTATCTGCCAAAACCGGGTCAGTCTTATTTGGAGCACCCGTCCAACAAGTCAATCAAATACTCAAAAAACAACGTATTAGTGACAGCCAAATACAGAATCTAAACCAATTAATGAGCCAATTATCCTTGGCCAGTTATGCGCCGTCTCAGTCTAGTAATAATACCGATCACTTGGCCAACGCAGTAAAAGGCATGATCGGGATACTAGAGAAAAACCGTTTAGGAGAGCCCCAATGATCCGATTCCTAATCTTAGGGCTATGTGCCTTCTTATCATCGCCAGTATACTCACAAAGTCTACCTGCAGAGCAGGCGTACAAGAACCAAGCCTATGAGGAGGCGTTATCAGGATTCTTAGCAGAAAGATCGGAAGTATCTCCTAGCTGGCAGCTCGCATATAATATTGGAAACACCTATTATCAACTAGGCCAATTGGGTCTTGCCATAGGCTGGTACCGTCGCGCCCAAAACGCAGCGCCCAGAGACACAGATATTGCCTATAACCTGACCTTAGCCCGAGAGCAAGTCAGTGACCAGATCCCTGAAAAAGACCTCTTATTTTCTCACCGACTGGGTGACTTGGTATCCGCATTTTCATTTAATGAAGGCCTTTTCTTTTGGCTGGTATGGCTATTGGGCTTAAATATGATAGGGACCTTAATTTTATTGGGAAGACGAGTGGAACTAATGAAGAACCTCATTGCAGTGATGTTGGTACTTGGTCTTTTCATTACAGGGGCCGTCGCCTTAAAATATTACCAACAAGAGTGGCACGAAAACGCGGTCATTATTGCAGACAAAGTCTCGGTAATGTCAGGCCCTTCATCAGTGTTATCAACATTATTTTATGTCCATGAGGGCATCGAATGTCGGTTATTAAGTGTAAAAGAAGGATGGATAAAAATAGAACTGAACAACGGCTTTAAAGGCTGGGTTCAGTCAGATACGCTATTTAATATTAATCGCTAAAATAGCCAGAACGATCATCAACGGCACCTTTTTTTGTTAGATCCTTATCTGAAGGATCGACGCATCTATCCCCAAAGGAGTCTCTATGAAAGCCCTTATTTTAGGCCTTGTTCTTGGCATTCATTCAATGCTGGTTGCCCAGTCTTATTTACATCAACCCATGCCGGTCAATCATTGGCAATTTCCATCCAGTCATCAGTCAATATTCAAACTCTCTAGCGAGCATTATTTAGGCTATCATGGCCAAGGTATGGCATTGGAACGGGCGACGCTTAAGCAAAAAAGTGAATTATTACTCTACCAACGCAGCCATGAAAACCCCATTGTCCAAACCAGACGCCATCAGGACCAAGTCCTGATTCTTGGCCGGTATTTACATCGCTACCAAGGCCTAAATCTTACCCAGGTATATCGCTTGAACCCCCATCAAGAACTTCAGCTCCAAGTCCAATATACCCAAGAACAACTCGGTCGCTCCCATGCCAAGACAAGCCAAGTAATAATGGCGGTGTCTCAAAAAGTATTCGGTAGACATTGGTTCAAACTGGGATCGGACCGAGCATGGCCATTGCAAACCCAATGGACGAACCAGGCCCTAATCAAAGCCCAGCATGCGCCCTATATTGGCATGAGTAGCACAGCAACAACCCCCCAATACAAGATCAAACTCAAGAAAAATCAGTATGAAATATATGGCCGAGTAGATCTGGACCCCAAATTGGCCTTGCTAGCTGGATGTATCGGTCGTTGGCAGTCAACCACAATGAGTCGTCAACAGGACCAGCTAATTTTGGGGCTCAAACTTCAAGTTGGGAGTTGTTTTTTTTCCTATACCCAGGTACTCTATTTAATAGAGGGACTAAGTGTGATGCACAATCAGTTTCAGATCGAAATAAAAACGAAGTAAAATGATATAATAAGGTGCCTTAATGAGACAAAAAAACAAAGAGTTACATCGCTACTTTATCGGCATTGGCGGGATTGGAATGAGCGCCTTGGCGCGTTATTTTTTGGCCAAGAAACATCGGGTATCTGGCTCTGACCTGAATCAGTCAGCCATTACCGCATCGATGGTCGCATCAGGGGCCAGTATTTATCAAGGTCATCACCAAGATCATATCAGTACTGACATTGATCAGGTGGTCATTTCAAGTGCCATCACCGACGCCAATCCAGAGCTTATTCAAGCCAAGGCCTTAGGGATCCCGGTGGTGAGTCGGGCCAGTGTCTTAAATGAAATCTTAATGAAGGGGACCCAACGGGTGGCCATTACAGGCGCCCATGGTAAAAGTACAAGTACAGGGATCCTGAGCGGGATTTTAGTAGAATCGGGCCAAAAGGCCACCTGTTTAATTGGGGCCGAGTTATTTCCATATAACAGTAACTGTGTCATGGGCAATGACGAGACCGTACTCGTCGAAGCGGACGAAAGTGACGCTTCTTTTCGAGAGATCCGGCCCAACCATTTACTCATCACCAATATGGATAGTGAACATATGGCCCATTACAAGACCATGGATGCGCTAATCGCCAGCTTTCAGGACTATATTCATGTCATGCGGGACCAAGGCTGCCATTTTTATATTAATAACGACGATGAGATTTTACCCGGCTTAATGGCATCGGTCCCCCGATCCCAGTGGACCAGTTTTGGCATCCAAACAGAAAGTGAGGTAATGGCCACTAATATCCAGATCAAGGGCAGTAACACCCATTTTAAACTCCACTACCAAGGCCAAACGTATCCGGTGATGGTCCCGTTAATGGGCGAGCATCATGTCTATAATAGTATCTCAGCGATTACTGTGGCCATCCGCTTGGGCCTCTCCGTATCACAGGCCATTACCCATGTGGCAGGCTATCAAGGGGTGCGTCGTCGTTTGGAGTTGGTGGGAAAATTAAAGCAGACCAAAGTCTATGACGATTATGCCCATCACCCCACCGAAATTGCCCTGACACTAAAAGGCCTAAAGTCAGGGGGCGCCAATCGCTTACTATGCATTTTTCAGCCCCATCGATACAGCCGAACTCAGTCACTATTAAGTGATTTTGCCTCGGCATTTAAAAGTGCCGATGATGTGATTATTACAGATATTTACTCTGCCAATGAAGACCCGATTAAAGGGGTCACTGCCAAAGCACTGGTCAAAAAAATCAAAAGCACTGGCCATGTTTCCGTGCAACACATGCCGGACCCGATGACCCAGATCCCTTCTTTACAGAAATCTATTTTAATCAATGACACAGTCGTGACCATGGGAGCCGGTGATATTACCCAGTTAAGTCATTCTTTAGTTAAAAAGACCCCCAAAAGATGATCAAGTCCAAACGGAGGGTCCCTTTATCACGACTCACCACCTTCCAAACCAAAGGAACGGTACGAAAGAGTATTATTTTTGCGTCCGTGTCAGGCCTTCAGGACTTTGTGCAAGCCAATCGCCAATTTTGTGTGATTGGTCGCGGGTCCAATAGTTTAATTGACCCTAAAATGAAACGCGGCCCTATTATTCGAATCAGCCCAGATATTTTACCGACGTATATCGATGGTGAAGATATGTATGTAAATGCCGGCATCACAGTGAACCGCTTAATGGATATCTGTAAAGAAAGGGGGCTGACGGGGCTCGAGTTTACGGCAGGCGTTCCTGCAAGCCTTGGAGGAATGATCGCCATGAATTTTGGCTGTTGGGGCGAAGAGATTTCAGATTGGATCCATTCTGTCCAAGTCATTGACGAGTTGGGTAATATCCAGTGGCTAGACAAAAAAGACCTTCATTTTGAATATCGAAGCAGTATTTTTCATCATCAAAAATGGGTGGTATTAGGTGCCTTACTCAACCTGAAGGCAGATTCCAGGGAGGCAGTGGCCCAACGCATCAAGCAAGCCGTAGCCCGACGCTTAAAAACACAGCCGTTACGAGAGCGGACCTTTGGCAGTGTTTTCAAAAACCCGCCCGGAAAATTTGCAGGCCAGCTCATCGAATCACTTGGCTATAAGGGCCGGGTTGAAAACGGGGTCAAAATGTCTGAAATGCACGCGAATTTCATGGTCAATGTAGGCGAGGCTGGCTTTCAAGAGGCCCGTGCGTTAATCCAAAAAATTCAAAAAGAAGTCCAAACTCAATATGGCATTGAGTTAGAGTTGGAGGTCCAAATCAAGTCATGAGCGATCTTAAATCAGCTAAAATTGCGGTCTTATGTGGGGGCTTTTCGGAAGAAAGAGACGTGTCTTTACGGTCAGGTGAAAATGTCTATCAGGCCTTAAAGAAGATGGGGTATTCAGCTAAAAAAGTAGACCCCGCTTCTCAAAGCAATTGGCTTAGTGGGTATGATATCGCCTTTAATCTCTTACATGGTCAGTTTGGTGAAGATGGTGGTGTTCAAGCCATGTTATCCGCCAATAATCTGGCCTATACGGGCTCTGGTATCCAAGCATCAGTCATTGGGATGAACAAATTACTAACCAAGCAGGTCCTGGTTCAAAAGGGGATACCCACCCCTGACTATCAGGTGATTCAATCTGGAATTGACTATCAAGGTCCAGACACATTTCCTGTCATTCTTAAGCCCATCCAAAGTGGCTCAAGTGTGGATTTATATATTGCAGATACCCCAGAAGAGCGTCAGCGCTATAGCGAAGCATTGGTCAAAAAATATGGCCATGCCCTCTTAGAGTCGTATATTGAAGGGAAGGAAGTCACGGTGAGTATTTTAGGCCCTCAGGCACAAGCGCTTCCCATTTTAGAGCTACGGCCAAAGAACCGATTATATGACTATGAGGCCAAATATACCAAAGGGGCCACGGAGTTTATCTTACCAGCCACTATTTCAGAGAAAGAGGCCCAATTATGTCAGCAATATGCCCGGTCATTATATCAGGCGATTGGGGCCTGTGGCGCAGCAAGGGTTGATATGATCGTTAGCCCCCAAAAGGGCCCCCAAGTATTAGAGATTAATACCCTACCAGGGATGACCGATACATCGGATCTCCCTGCCCAGGCAGCCAAAGCTGGCATCTCATTTCATGCCCTTATCGAAGGCCAATTAAAAGACGCCATCCAAGGTCCTAAAAAGTGACCATTATCAAACGAGGGATCATATTAGGGCTACTTTTGTCCCTGTGTGTCGGTCTATATCGCATGCCTTGGCTGAGTGTCCAAGAGATTCAGACCCATCAGACCCGTTATATATCCAGTGATGATTTAGATCGTCTTATGGCCCCATTTTATGGCAAAAACATGATCGCTATTATTTTTACAGGCGCAGTACAAAAAACGCTCATGGCGGAATATTCCGCCATTAAGCAAGTCCAAGTGAAGTGGGAGTCCCGTCAGCAATTATCTGTCAAAATTACTGAAAAAGCACCTTGGATGGCATTTTGGAGTGACGGAAAAAGTGTTATTATATCAGAAGATGGGGATATACTATCCGATGAGTCAGATGTTATAGTGGACGAGATTAGTTCTTTACATTTGGTCAAAGGGGTACCGGTCTTCTCAGTCGAGGAGCGCCATATCGATCCATCCGCCTTCCAACGGATCAAGAATGTGATCCAGCTCACCGAACGGTATTTCGAGCCAGGGAGCATTCAGTTAGATTTTGAATCAGAGGAGAATTGGACATTGAGACATCATGAGACCCGGGAACTCTTATTAGGCAATTTAGAACACTTGGAAACCAAGTTAGATGCCTATACCGCATTCCAGCGCCAGGTATCTGGCAAAAAAGCCAGTCAAATCACCTATGTCGATCTTCGTATCCCAGGAAAATTAGTGGTCAATTATGGCAAAAAATAATACAATTCTTGGCCTAGATTTAGGCTCATCAAAAATTTGCGCGGCCATTTGTCAGGTCAACGACCAGTCTGAACTGAGTGTGTTGGGCTTAGGAACCAGCGTTACAGCCGGCTTAAGTCATGGCAGTATCCAAGACGCAGACGAACTATCCCGGTCCATTGAACGCGCCATTAAACGGGCGAGTAGTGGCCTGACCAGTATCCCTCAAAAAGTCATGGTCAATGTCCCGTTACTAGGCTTTCGATTCGTTCATAACGTGGGATTATTAATTTCCAAAGAAGACACGGGCCAGATCAGTCAGACCGACCAGACCGAGTGTATCCGACGCTCCAAAAATATCGTCCAGTCACCGGAACAAAAGATGTTACATATGTTACCTATCAACTATAAAGTCGACCAGCAAGAAGTCAAGAACCCAGTGGGAGTATTTGGCAAGACGCTTGAGGTCAAATCTCATTTAATTTTAGCCCATTCTGAGACCATTTTACTATTAAGTAAGTTACTTAAACGTCTGAACTTACATATTAGTGGCTTAGTTTATGACCCTTTATCATTATCACAGTTAGTATTGGCTGAAAAAGAGCGTGACCAAGGGGCTATTTTAGTCGATATTGGCGGCGCATTCACTAAGATTTGTCTCATCAAGGAGCAGAAACTTTATCGGTCCAAGCTGATCCCGATCGGGGGAGATACATTTACAAAAGATATTGCAGTCTGTCTTAACGTCTCGATCCCGGAAGCAGAGCGACTCAAAATTATTTATGGCGATGTCTGTCTGTCTCGGATCAACCCCAGCGAAACCTTGGATATTACAACCCTATCAGAAGGCCCCAAAAAAATTAAACGTATTTTACTATCCCAGATTTTAGAGGCCAGGGCGGCAGAGTTATATAAATTAATCACGGCCGAAGTGGAAAACGAATTGGCCCAGCGGCACCAAGTGGTGGTCATTGGTGGCGGGAGTCTATTAAAAGGCATGGTCGAGTATGGCCAAGCGGAGTTTGGGGTCTCGACCCGGGAAGGGTTACCAGACATGTTAAAATCAGTGGTAGAAAGTACCGTTTATTCATCAGCCGTTGGTTTGGTCTTTTATGGCCTGAAAACAGGCAGTATTTCATCTCCAAAGAGCCAGCAAATCCCCTTATTGGAACGCTGTCGGTCCTGGCTCAAAGCCCGGCAATAATGGCCACAGCCTACAGGTAAGCCATGATCAAAGGCATGCTATCAATGATGAGTACCCGTCTTTCTCAGTGGTACACACCCATCCGAAAAAAGACCCTTAATACCCTGGACATCTTGTCCTCATTTCATTTAATTGGCATTATATTATTACTGGGCGTTTCCATTGTCTTTCATTTAAATCCTGAGAATATTTTAGGCTTCAAAGCCCTTCATTATTATTTATTTATCTATTTTGGAATCGATGTCACCTTACGCTTTCTAACCAAGAAAACATGGCGCCAATTTATGTTGACCCATGCCTTTGATTTGGCCTTAATTGCGCCCTTATATGCCTGGCTACACCATGGGGCGCTGCCCTTTTTGATCCAAGAGCTCATATTATTGGGCATTTTGATCGGCCGTTTTCGGCACCTGCCCATGTTAATGCGCCAAATGAAGCTCAAGCCGGCCCAGTTATTCTTATTTGGCTTCCTATTTTTAATGCTATCAGGGGCCTTATTATTAAGCTTACCCATCGCATTAAAAGGCCAAGAGATCCCCTTTATTGACGCCATTTTCATGGCCTTTTCAGCGGTCTGTGTCACGGGTCTATCGGTGGTCGATGTGAGTAGCACCTTTACATTTTTTGGCCAATGTGTGATCTTGGGCCTGATCCAGGTCGGAGGCTTGGGGGTCATGACCTTTTCTGTCCTATTGGCCATGATCTTTCGTCGAAAGCTTAGCCAGATCGATAGTCAAGAGTTCCAAGACAGTTACCAGACCTATAGTATTAAAGAGACCTTTTCGGCCATCGGCTTCATTTTTAGGGTCACGTTTATCATTGAATTTTTAGGGGCCATCTGTCTATTAATCGGCTTTTATGAGCCTGGCACCCAGTGGCAGACCCAGCTATTCAACGCCATTTTTCATTCGATTTCAGCCTTTTGTAATGCCGGTTTTTCTCTCTTTTCGGATAGCTTTGTGGGTTATGCCACGAACCCCACGATTATTTTCTCATTATCAGGACTCATTATTTTAGGAGGGATCGGGTTCCCGACCTTATATAATTTGGCAAAAATAGCCCGAAAAAAGCAGCATGTGACCCTCAAGTTACAGACCAAGATGGTCCTTTGGATCACCTTGATCTTGTTAGGGCTAGGGACCCTATTAATTTTTGTAGTGGAGTATAATCAGGCCCTGATCCAATATTCCTTATCAGACAAGTTACTCATTTCATTTTTCCAAAGTGTCTCGGCCAGAACGGCCGGTTTTAATAGTATCGAGCTGAGTAATTTTAGTATGGCCACGATAATGATGATCATGATCTTAATGGTCATTGGTGCGTCGCCCGGCTCCACTGGCGGCGGGATCAAAACCTCCACATTTGGCTTGATTTTAGTCTCATTTTACAATACCATTCGCTTCAACATGAAAGTTGAGCTGGCGGGCCGAGCAGTGAACAACCGCAGTATTTTGAAGGCCTTTTCGGTCCTCTTACTGGCACTTACATGTATCAGTTTTGTCTTTTATGGGTTATTATTAACAGAGAATGCCCCGTTTCTGAGTATTTTCTTTGAGACGGTATCTGCATTTGGGACCGTGGGCTTTTCCTTAGGACTCACCAGCGAGCTATCCAGTATCGGAAAATGCTTGTTAATGATCTTAATGTTCATCGGTCGGATCGGGCCATTAAGTTTAGCTTTTGCCCTGTCCATCAAACGATCACCGGCCAAGTACCAGTACCCGGAAGAGCCGTTTGTAATCGCATAAAGGAGTCAACGCGTTCATGAAAAGTATAGCAGTGATTGGGTTAGGTCAGTTTGGGTACCAAGTGGCCATTAGTTTATCCCAGAAAGGCTATGAAGTGGTGGCCTTAGATTCAACCGCAGAGCTCGTGGACGAGATCAAGGACCTGGTCGCTCAGGCGGTCTGTTTGGATACCACGGACGAGAAGGCCATGCGGTCCATTAATATCGATAATGTGGACATTGCCATTGTGGCCATTGGCGCCAATATCCAGTCCAGTCTAATGAGCACAGCCCTATTACAGCGACTAGGGGTCCAAGAGGTCCATGTCCGATACATTAACTCCCTACAAGAGAGCATTCTCAAGTCCATGGCCATTAAGAATATCATTAGTATCGAAAAAGAGATGGGTCAACAAGTCGCCAATATTTTTGCCTCAGAAGGCATCGGTCGCTACATTACCATTTCAGATCGACATGCCCTATTAGAGTTACGGGTCCCCAAGCCCTTGGTGAACAAGACCCTCAAAGACCTGAATATCCGGGCCCAATATGGGGTCAATATCGTGGGTATTAAAGTAAGTGAACCTGAAGTAAATGACGATGGCGATGTGGTCTATGTCCATAATATGACCGATGTCCCGGACCCGGCCTATCCATTAGGGGTCGATGACGCCTTGATCGTATCGGGTACCGATGATAATCTAAATAGGTTCATTCAACTAGGACGCGATCATGATTAAAGGGATGTTCCACCGTTTCCATATCCTCTTCAAGTTACTCTTAATGTACCTCTTATTAATCGTGGGGGTCTTGGTCTTAGGTCAGCAGGTCCTCAAGCAGCTCCAAGACTATTTCCAATCCAACTATTATATTAATATCGATTTATACCAGATCATTTCAGGGGTCAATATCTATATCCTGCTCGGCTTTTTAGGATACGTCTTCATTATTTTGGGGATCTATTTAATTGATATCAAAGGCATTTTGAGCCATATTCGGGTCATTATGGCCGCGTCCCTAGAAGAAAAAAAGCTCCAAGACCCCCTTTCAGGTCTAGTGGGTACCCGGACCATCCGTGAGGCCATGCATAACTTGGAGAATTTATTTGGGATCTACCGGTCCTTCGATAAGATGAAAGCGGAACGCATCCAGTTGGAACTAGGGACGCTAAAAGTACTCATGAACGGGATCAATGAAGGCATTATTTTGGTAGATGAGAAGAAAGTAGTGACCCATATTAATCACCGTGCCGAGACCTTATTAAAATTAATCCCTGGCGAAATGATCGGAAATGTGATAATAAGAAACGTAAGTGACGAGCAATTTGGCACTGATTTGGATTTGGCCGTGACCCAGGAGAAGAAGGTCCTTGAGCATAAATTCAAAGAGACAGAGAAGGGTAAGATACGATATAGTATGTATCCCATCAAAGACAAGTCAGATCAAATTGTACGGATATTAATGATCTTTTCTGAAGATACGAACCAAGGAGATGAAAACGAATGATCGTAGTAATGAAACCCAAAGCAAGCAAAAAGCAGATCGCAGCGGTAGTGGCCCGGATCCAGGAGCTAGGCTACCAGACCCATGAGAACCAAGGGACCACCAAAACCGTCATCGGCGCGATTGGCGATAAGGACAAAGAGTGCCTTAATGCCTTAATCGCTTATGAAGGGGTCGAAAAGCTAGTCCCGATCCGAAAGCCCTATAAGTTGGCGGCCCGGTCCTCCAAAGAAGAGGACACCATCATCAATATCGGCCCGGTCCAAGTGGGCGGCGGGACCTTTGTGGTCATGGCCGGCCCATGTTCGGTAGAAAGCGAGTCCCAGATCTTAAGTTCGGCAGAAGCGGTCAAAACGGCCGGCGGCCATTTCCTAAGAGGCGGAGCCTATAAGCCAAGGACCTCGCCTTATAGTTTCCAAGGCCTGGAAGAGGAGGGTCTAGAACTACTCAGCAAGGCCAAACGAGAGACCGGTTTGGGCATTATTACTGAGCTATTATCGGTCCGAAACATCGAAAGTGTGGTCAAGCATGCCGATATCATCCAGATCGGTGCCCGAAACATGCAGAATTTTTCCTTATTAAAAGAGCTTAATGTCAACCGACCGATCCTATTAAAGCGAGGCCTATCATCGACCCTAGAAGAGCTCCTCATGTCAGCTGAATATATCATGTCAGTGGGCAACTACCAGGTCATGTTATGTGAACGCGGGATCCGGACCTTCGAGACGGCCTATCGCAATACCTTGGACCTAAACGCGGTCCCAGCCCTCAAGTCCATGACCCATTTACCGGTCATTGTGGACCCCAGCCATGGCACGGGCCGAATCGATTTAATCCCCACCATGGCCAAAGCGGCCATCGCTGCAGGCGCTGACGGGATCATGATCGAGATCCATCCGGACCCACCCAAGGCCTATTCAGACGGTCCCCAGTCCCTCAACATCCCTCAGTTTAATGAGCTAATGGAAGAGATCAAACCCTTTGTATCAGCGGCAGGGAAACGCTTACTAGTCGCCGTATAAGGTGCGAGCGCTCCTACAACGGGTCCAAGGGGCCAGTGTGGCCATCCAAGGCGATACCATCGCTAGTATCGGCCCTGGCCTCTTAGTCTTTTTGGGCATAAAGAAAGGCGATACCGACGATCATGTCCAGTACCTGGCCAAGAAAGTCTTACAGTGCCGACTCTTTGTATCAGATAACCAGAAGATGGGCCAAGATATCCGGCAAGTGGGCGGCGAGATCTTAGTGGTCTCCCAGTTCACTTTATATGGCAACTGTCGGAAAGGGAACCGGCCCAGTTTCGATGACGCGGCCCCGCCACAGCAGGCCGAAGACTTATATCGTCATTTCTTGTCCCAATTAAAAGGGGCGTATGACCGGGTCCAGGCAGGAAAGTTTGCTGCCAATATGCAAGTCTCGCTGACGAATGATGGTCCCGTCACCTTACTTTTAGAGCACCCTTAATCAGAGGGGGGGAGTCCGAAGTCTGTCAGCCCAAAAAAGCGGCCTGCATTTTGCGTACTCGCCTCACGCACCGTATCCAAGCTACAGCCTTTAATTTCAGCGATACGTTTGGCGACTTCTAGCACAAAAGCGGGCTGATTTTCTTGTCCTTTAAAGGCCTTGGGGCTCAGGTAGGGGCAATCGGTTTCGATCATGATCTGAGATAAGGGGAAGTCCCGAACAGCCCTGACCACTTTCCCTTTCTTGCTATAGGTGATCATGCCGGTCAAAGAGATGAACAAGTTCTCACGATAGACCTGGTCTAGGAAGGCCTGATCGCTACTAAAGCAGTGTAAGACCACGGGTAGCTGAGTGAACTGGTTCAAGATCTGGGCCATATCCTCTTCGGCGTATCGGTGATGAATAATGGCCGGCAGGCCCAGCGACTGGGCCAGTTCAAGTTGTTTCAAAAAGACACGTTTTTGTTGCGCTGGATCGTGCTCATATTTATAGTCCAACCCCATTTCACCCAAGGCAACGAGTTTCGAGCGGTGGGTATTGGCCAGGCGGGCCAGTTCCTCGACCTGAGAAAAGTCAGAGACAGAGAGGGGGTGGATCCCGGCCGTGGGGCTCACTTGGGGAAATTTATTGGCCAGTTCAAGGGCCAGACGAGAGGACGCCACACAGGTCGCCACTTGCACAATATGGCCGACATTAGCGTCCAGGGCCGCATCCACCAACACATCAGGCGCAGGCGTACACAAATCCAAGTGGGCATGGGTATCAACGAACATGGTCATAGTCCCTATTGTATGCCACCGGGAAGGTGTATACAAGACCTATGCTGGCCCAGACCTGTGTGGGGCTCAACATAACAGCAGCGGCGTATTAAAAACAGAGCCTTCAACCCCCAACACAAATTAAATGTTTAATTTGGGCGTAAAGTGGGTATGACTTAGGTAGGAGGGTAGTAATGTCGGGTATTAATCCAAATCTAAATCTAAATCGAACGAGTATAGGTCAAACAAAGGAAACTTTGCCTAGTTCGCGAGATGGTACAGCTAAGGTTAGCGCTACGGAAAAAGCTATGAGTTCTGCAGTAGGCATAGCAAGGCAGTTAAACGGGTTAGTTGAAGGTGAAGCGAAGAAACCAAAACAACATGAATCATCACCTTCATTAACACCCAATGGTCAAATGGTAGCAAAGCAGGTACAAAAAGGGACTATGAGTAGTCATAGGGCCACAGGCCCTGATAGTAATAAAGCTACGGGAGAGTGGTCAGTAGCAACAATTGGAGAAGAAATAATGAAACAAATAAATATTAATTCAAAAATAAACGAAGAAAGTTTCGAAAAATATGATATTACAACTCTTGGAGAAATTACTAAATTTTTGGGAAAGGAATATGCTAAGCCTAAAAATGCTGATAAGCAAGAAATGATATGGGAAGTAACTAAACAAATTTTAACCGTGAAGCAGAAGAAGAACTTTGAAGCAACGATAAAAAAGTATAACTGATAATATTGCAAAAGCAATTGATATAATTAAAGAAAAGAGAGACGAGATGAGACTTGATATAGCTACTAAAAGGTTTGGAAGCGAAGTACCTGACGATGAGAGTGAGTTAAATAGTAGTGAGTGGGAACTCAATCCGGACAAAGCAAAATAAATAATACTAATCTGATAATATGAACTGACGCAAGAATATATGGCTAGGAAGACTCCAAACTAGAGACCAGCAATCAAATTAACGCCAGCAAAGCCCACACCCAGGGCCGTATTGACCCACCAATACACATCAGGCCAACACCAATCCAAGTCAGCAGGGTCCAATGGCCCCGCTCATGTCCCTGT
>PBBE01000028.1 GCA_002716485.1 Actinomycetota bacterium | reverse complement strand
TAAAAATGTTAAAGTCGCAGGCTTAACAGCATCACCATAGATACCTGTCGAAGAAAACTCCAATGTTCCAGTCAACTGATAAGTTATGATCATGGCAGGAAGAACAAGTCCAATGGAAGTAGCCAGCAAATAAGTTAGATATTTACGGCCTCCCGTTCGAGCTTCACCATCTTGATGGTGAGCCACTAAAGGAAATGTGGATAATGAAAGAATCTCATAGAATAAATATAATGTGAGAAGATTTCCCGCGAAAGCCACTCCGGCTGTAGCTGAAAGAGCTAGTGCAAAACATGCAAAAAATCGAGTTTGAGCATGCTCCTTGAGCCCTCTCATGTAGCCTATCACATAAAGTGAAGTTGGAATCCAAAGGCCGCAAGCAACGAATGCGAAAAGTAGTCCAAAGGCATCTACGCTAAAATGCAAGGAAACGCCCGGCAGTATCTGCCAGAGCTCAAATTGAACGGCAATCCCCTTAGTCACAGGTTCAAGTAATGAAAAAAGTAGCATCAGTTTTAAAAAACCGGCCAAAAAAGTCCAAAACTCTCTAAGGTTAGGATTTCTTCCACTAAGCGAAATTGGAATCACCGCTAATGCTGACGTTAGTACTATTGCTAAAGGCGTAAATGAAACTACGGATTGGCTCATATCAATCCTCCCGGGAGAATGGGCTGTATCCAGCGAGTAACAATTTCTCCCGTGTAGAGGCCCATCGCTATTAAAGCTAAGGCACTTACCCACATTGGAATAAGCATAGAAACTGGACTGTCTGCATAATCCACTTCATGATGTGAATGCGGATCCGGTATCTCTGACGGTGTAGCCGAGAAAAAGGCTGTCTCCACTATTCTTATAAATAATATTGCATTCACCAGACTACTTATCAGTAAAGCAACTATAAACGCGTAATCAGAGGACTGATAAGCGCCACTAATCAGATACCATTTACTGAAGAATCCGCAAGTGGGGGGAACTCCGATCATACTTAGTCCGCCAATTATCAATGCACTCATTGTCCACGGCATAGACTGAAACGCATCTTTGAAGCTTTCAAAATTAGCTTTACCCTTACGATATACCACTGAACCAATTACCATAAATAAACAGACCGTCATCAAACCATCCGCCATAATGTGATATATAGTCCCTGTTAATCCAGCCGTGGTACCAGTCCAGGCGCCACCAACCATATATCCAATTTCTGCAACAATTAGATATGTAAGCATACGCTTAATATCGCGTTGAGCTAATGCAAAAAATGAGCCCATTAAGATTGCCACCACAGCAAGAATCATAACCACAGGTTTCCATTGAATAACATTAAATATCCAATCTGCGGAATAGACCGTGAACATAATTCTAAGCATTATGTACACAGAGACTTTTGTCATCAATGGGGCCACCAGACAGCTTGTTGCCGTTGGCGCATAGGTATAAGCATTAGGCAGCCAACCATGAAATGGAAATAAGGCCATTTTTATCCAGACGCCCGCCATGAGAAAACCAAAAGCGATCAAAACCGTTTGAGACCCAGCCAGTTGAGGAAGAATGGACCCTATATCTACCATGTTCAAAGAACCCGTCTTAATAAGAAGAAGGCCTACACCAAATAGATAGAAACAGGCTCCTATGGTGCCTAATATTACATAATTAAATGTAGCCATATAAGCACGGCCACGGCCCATAGCCAATAATGCATAGCTGGTTAACGCCGCGATCTCAAGTAGAACATAGAGATTAAAAGCGTCCCCTGTGATCGTCATCCCCAGTAATCCAGTGACAAGCAAAACAAAAAGGGTGTAAAAATTAGATATTTTATTACCCAATTCTTTTTCTACCGGCTTGCGAGCAAAAATCGCCACTAGTAATGCCACCAAAGACACCATCACAAGCACAAGAGCATTTAAACCATCTACTCGATACTCAATACCGAATGGCGGTTCCCATCCGCCTAATCGGTAACTTATTACGCCGCCAGCACTAACCTTTGTCAATGTGGCAACGGCACTTAAAAAGCTACCAAGTAAACCAACTACTGCCAGAGGCTGGCACACGGCCGGCTTAAACCAACCTGCAAGCGTTAGTACCATAGCGGTAAACATTGGAATAATTACTATCAATACCGGATATTGTTGTTCCATAACTACATCATCTCTATTGCATTTTGTGAAATCCGCTTATCCTATTTTTTTGAGGATTTCGTCTTCTTCACACGTTCCATATTCACTATATATTTTTTGAACCAGAGTCAGAGCCATACCAAGAGTTGCAACACCAACAACAATGGCCGTCAGCATAAGGATCTGCGTCAAAGGGTTGGCATACATTGAAGCCTCTGTAAAGTAAGTTTTAACACCATTCACTTTGGTATAATTTAAAATGGGAATCGTCGATCCAGCCTTAGCGCCCATAGATATAAAAAACATTATGATGGCATTCTGGAAGATACACATTCCAATACATTTCTTGACTAAATTATTCTTACCAATCATCGCCCAAAGCCCAATCATGAGTAAAACAATAACCAGCAAGTAATTGTAGTTAATCTGCAACCATTCCATAAAAACCTCTACAGACCGCGATCCATCCAGCCATCTGATGCTAAGTAGCTATATATGGCAAACATCGAGCTCATCACTGTAAATCCAACACCTATTTCAACCCAGAGCATGGCGTGATATCTCGCAGTGATCGCAGCCTCCTGTGGAGTACCTCCAAACAATGGAGCAAGCGCACTGTAATCAAGAAAATTTCCACCATAAAACATACAGGCCAGTCCAACTCCTGCAAAAATAAGAAAGCCTAAACCCGTCATAATAATGAACCAATCTTCGGTCATCCGCTCGAGTGCAGATTTCAATTCCCCGGTCATAGCCATTAGAATGATGCTTGCCCCCAGTATTACGCCACCCTGAAATCCACCGCCCGGACTATAATGGCCATGAGCAATCACATAAAGACCAAAAATCTGCATAAATGGAACGATAAATCGAGTCGCCACACCTGTGATTACTGGGTCAGGGGGCTGATGGGGCGGCCTTTTAAAAGACTTTTTTGAACTCTTTGGATCATCCTCTCTACGCAAGATTCCCATTATTCCGATTACCGCAACAAACACAACACCTGTCTCAAACATAGTGTCAAATCCACGGTAATCTGCTAAAACCGCAGTAACAACATTGGGTACATGAGTCTGCTCATAAGCATTCTCAAGATAATACGCTGAAACATGAGCATTTGCTGGAGAGTTCGGATCTCCCCAAGCTGGTAGATCATCCAGTATTACCGTAAGAAGTGCCCCCATAACTAGAGCGATAATTAGTGATAAAACTTTCAATCTTTTGCCTCTTTTTTAATATTGTATGCTGTCGCAATAAAGAACACCGTACTAACTCCAGCCCCAACCGCTGCCTCAGTAAAAGCAACATCGACTGCAGCCATGGCAGTCCAGAGAAGACACATCAAGAAACTATAAGTACCAAAAACAATCGAAGCCCCCATCAAATCACGAAGATTGAGCGCGAGAATCGCAGTGATAACTACGAGCAGAAGAAGGCCGAAATCATAAGGCCAAATCATTTATCTCCCTCCTTGCGCCAGCGGCTTACTTAAGTCTCGAAGCCAGCATCCATCATGGCGTGAGTAGCTGTAGGACTACCCATAAAGATAAAAGCTGCCACTAAAATGATCTTAAGTGCCAATAAGATTGATAGAAAGCCTACCCCTTCTATCGAAAGCACATAAATGGAGCAACCCAACAAAATTAAAATAGATGAAAGCGTATCTGCTTTACCGGCAGCATGCATACGAGTATAAAACCCTGGGAATCTCAAAATGCCCACACTCGCCCCCAGAAAGAAAAACAATCCGGATAACATGAATATAACAATTAGGACGGGGACCAATGATTCAAGCATTTTCACCCCTATCCAAATGTCGTGACTCCCCTTCCCATTGCAATTCTGGGTGATGAGAACCATGATGATGGTAATATTTTGCTGCCGCAATAGAAGTTATGAAATTCAGTAAACCGTAACCAAGTGCTATATCTACGAACATCTCCACTCGCTGAAATACTATACCCATTATTACCAGCAAAACCGCGGCCTTCGTGCCTATAACATTTACTGCAACCAAGCGATCGATCACAGTTGGACCTTTCAACATTCTTACTAATACCAGTAGCATCATAAAAATAAGCGCGAGTCCACTTCCCAAAAAGAAGTTATCCATTTTGACCCCTCTCGAAAATCTGCTGAATTCGCTTCTCCATGTCTCCAGGAACCCCTGCCGCTGTATGATCGGTTAAAGCGTGGATCAAGAAGACACCATCTTCTATGCGAACAGTTACAGTGCCCGGTGTTAACGTAATTGAGTTAGCCAAAACGAATTTAGCAAGATCGGTTTTTAACACTGTTTTAAATTCGACCATCTGGGGCTCGAGAATTTCCTCCATCCTAGGATGTAAAGCCACATAGACCACGTGAAAATTTGCAATGACAATTTGCCACAGTAACCATACTGTGTAAACGGAAAACCTCCACAATAAGGCCACGCGTGCAGCAATTGGAAGATTAGAATTAACCACAAGCATATCACCTGTCCAGAAGGTAACTATTAAGGTGCTTATAACGCCTAAAGTAAGGTGGAATGCATCGAAATTACCGGACAACAATATCCAGAAAGCAAATAAAATAGTGAATGAAATAGTAAATCGCATAATGGACATAGCCTGTAGTCTTAAGTGGCAATAGCCACACCTAACACGACGCAAATATAGAGTTATGAAAGCACCCTGTCAAGAGAGAATTGCGACACCTAAGACATAGTAATCTATCAATTACAAAGGGCATACATTATGAACATAAATCAAGCAAATTAGGTTTGGTTAACTTAAGTTCGCAAGAAAGTTTTTTAAACTGTCTATATTCATACGAGTGTGCATTTTTCCATCATGAAAAATACATGGACCCATGCTGCATGCGCCCAAGCATTTAACGAACTCCAAATTCAGACCCAACTGCTCCAACTGCTCAAGTCGCTGTTCAAGGTCCTTAATAATTATTCCGGCACCTTTACCAAGACAAGTTAAATTGTTACAGACTAATAACTGACCATCAAGTTGCTGCTCCCTAGAGTATTCCTCATAAAGCTGATAGGCTAAAATAGGCGATTGAGAGGTCACTTTGGCAACTTCTCGAATATCATCTATTGTAAGCGACTCTGCATATGACTCAACTAGGGCAAAAATTCTTTTAATGTCCGCACGATCATCATCTGGTAACTCTTCAATAAAGTCCTTAATAAAGTTTGGGTCTAGAGTCATGACTTTTACCTCGTGTGAATATATACTAACATCAGAGATTATTGGGGAGGAAATATGATCCTGAGCGGTGATGAAATACAGGCAGAACTTGGCAAAAACATTTTCCTCGAACCCTACAACACCGAACAGCTCAATCCGAACTCATACAACCTCAAGCTTCATAATGAATTATTGATCTACAATAATTTTCCTTTAGACATGAAAAAATCTAACTCGGTTAGCAAGCTTGAAATCCCAGCAAATGGACTAGTACTTGAGCCAGGCACATTATACCTCGGCAGAACACATGAAAAAACGATTACCCGTAAGTTCGTACCTATGCTGGAGGGTCGCTCATCTGTGGGTCGCCTTGGGATGTTTGTACATGTAAGTGCCGGCTTTGGCGACGTAGGCTTTGACGGATATTGGACTCTCGAAATTTTAGTTACTCATCCGCTGAAGATTTATCCATTTGTTGAGATCTGTCAGATTTTCTACCATTCTGTTAAAGGCGATATTTCCAAAGAGTACCAAACTAAATATCAAAAGAATAAAGGCATACAAGCCAGCATGATGTTTAAGGATTTTGAGAGCTAGTTGATTCGTTCGCCATAGAAAACTCTTCTATACACATATTCTCTATGAAACCCACGGCTGGCAAGTCTACGAAAAACTCTGCGCCCTTTCTCACTCGAGAATTTAATTCTAATTCCCCCCCGTGAGATTTAATGATCTGGTGGGCAACCGTTAAGCCAGTCCCAAGATGATTAGTTTTGGCGCTCGCAAAAGACTCAAATAATTTGTCTTTCAAGTATTCGGGAACACCCACACCTGTATCTTTTATGGTAATTCGATGGAAGCCTTCGCGATCCCCCGAGGTAACTGTTACTCTAACTTCACCAGATTCACTAGTAGCCTCGCCTGCATTCGTAAGCAAGTTAATTAATGCCTTTTCTATCTGTAAGACATGACCTCTTACGTAAAGATTAGCTTGTGAGCTAAACTTCACCTTTAGTTTCATCGGACTCGAATAAGCCATTTTGTGTAAAGCAGCCTCTACCAATCTGCCTAGTTCAAATTCTGCAGGTACAACACCGCAATCTCTGGAACAAAAAAGCAGCTCCTGTATTAAATCAGAAAGCCGCTCAGTTTCCAGCATGACCATACTAAGAATGTTTCTATCTTTTTCACTAAAAAGCTCACCAGGCTTCTTCTTGAGTAGCTCCACACATGTTTGAATAGTCGTGATGGGGTTGCGGAGGTTGTTTGCCAAGCACCCAATCATCGAGGTTTCAGAGCTCTGCGAGTCAAGTAGACCATCAACATTCTTCGATTTCATATTCCTTTAACTTCCGCCAAAGCGTATTACGACCTATTCCCAGAGCTTTGGCAGTCGTTGCTCTGTTGCCACCGAAAGCCTGCAAGGTCTCCAATATTTTCATTCTTTCCATTTCGCGAAGAGTCATTACGCCTTGAAATCCAACCTGTCCTTGACTACTTCGCTTGGGATTCCTTACAGAGTCTGGCACATTTTGCTCTTGAATGTACTCATCGTTGCAATAAAGAACACTTCTTTCTATAACATTTTTAAGCTCGCGAACGTTTCCTGGCCAATCATAATTGTTCATTAAGTCGTAAGCAGACCTCGTAAAACCTTTAATACTTTTACCATTCTGAAGATTGAAACCACGAAGAAAATACCCCATTAAAACTGGAATATCATCTACCCTTTCTCTCAAAGGCTCAAGGTTTAAGTGGACCATATTTATGCGATGATACAGTTCAGATTTGAATTCACCTAATTCAATCATTTCCTCTAGATCTTTCCTGGAACTACAAAGAAATCGTAAATTCAGATCCCTCTCATCAAGTGAACCCCTAATCCTAAATTTTCCGGTCTCTAGTATGTTTAATAATTTCGATTGCAATCTTAGGGAAAGCCCACCAACTTCATCCAAAAAAATAGTTCCACCCTCGGCAGCAAGAAGAAGGCCTCCGTCAGAGGCAAATAAATCTTGCTCTAACTCAGCTTCCTCACTAGCCTCACAACTTACGGTAACAAATGGTGCTGAATCCCCACAAGCTTTGCGATGAATCTCTCGTGCAACAGACTCCTTCCCTGTACCAGTATCTCCCGTCAGCAGAAGGGATTTAGGTAGATTTGAGGCCATACGAATCAGATCCTTAACACGTTTGATCGTGTAAGAACGACCAACAAAGTCATTAAAATCATGAGCTTTCACTGGAGATTCTTGGGCGCTGAGTATCCTACCTGGCGTACTATTTAAAACTTCATTGCACCGAGCGATGAAGGTGGGAGGCGTGAAAGGTTTGTTAATGAAGTCATTTGCCCCATCTTTCAGAGCTTGAACAGCCACAGTCACATCCGCATAGGCCGACATTAATACAAATCTAGTGTCGGGGAACTCTTTCCGGATTCTATGCAACAACCATAGACCATCTTTACCATGGAGCCTATATTCGCTAACCACCATGTCGTAAATCCCTTTCTCCAAATAAGTTAGCGCCTCTTCCGCTGTTTTACATTCCGCAACGTCACACTCGTTCTTCTCCAAAAACATCCCTAATGAGGAACGTAGGGAGTTGTCTTCCTCTACCAATAAAACTTTACTTTTTTGGTTCATGGGCACCTTCCTGTCCATTTTGGTTCTTTTTGTATCTGTTAGATTGATTCTAAACTTATACTGGGGACTTATCAAGACCTATTTCGGAATTAATACACTTATTTTGAACTATTTTAATACCATATTGAACATCTATTTATATTTTAGAATGATTCTAATTTTTATAGAATATAATGGTGTTCCTTTATGGTCACTCGTAAGATTGTCTAGACTTAAGGTATAATTCGAGCCTCATCGAGAACTGAATATGGATGACCCAAACGCTTACATAGATATCCCTCAAGCCATTGGCCAATTAAGCCAACCCTCCTTAACTTGCCCAAAAAAGAGACTTCGAATTTTATGCCCACAGGCCCCTGATATCGAAATATGCAAAAACACGCAATGTTTTAACTTTTTTGATCGCTCATGGCTCCAAGCAACGATTGATGAATTTAAGTCGCAGAAATGGGAAGTAGTCAAAAACTATAAAAGAATTGGCCTAACAAACTTAAGACACTCAAAATATGGGCATATTTTTCTAGCTCTACTACCGTGTGGAGCTTCGGCAGCAGCCTGTAGAATGGAGGAGTTAAGAGCTTTAAGCCTACGAAGGTTCTTAATCGTGGGAATAGGTGCGAGATTACAGCACAACCATTCGGCGGGCTCCCTTTTCTTGATTGACCAAGCCATAAGAGATGAAGGTACTAGCCTACATTACTTGGAAAGATCCATTTTTGCCCATGCTAGCTTCAAATATTCTGATGAAATACGTGAGCAATTAGTTAATTGTGAGATGGATTTCACAGAAGGTCTATCTTGGACCACAGACGCTCCTTACAGAGAAACATTAGAAAAATTTTTGTATTGGCAGAAAAAGGTTTGTTTAACAGTAGAGATGGAATTAGCCGCACTGTTCAGCTTGGGTAAATTTCATCAAATTGAACTAGGCGCACTGATTGTGGGGGCCGATCAATTAACTTCCAACGGCTGGATTGATTGCTTTAACAGTCCTGAAGTCATCCTGACGAAAAAAAAGGTAAGCTTATTTCTCTGCAGACAATTAGCGCGCTCATAGTATGCACTTCGTTCAAATTTAGTCTGTACATTTGCTAAACTGCAGTATGAAAGATAGTTAATATATTGAAAGGCGAATATGGACACTGTAAGCATTCAAAATTTTAGAGAAGTGCTAAACGACAAAAACACATTTTTTCTGACATCTCATGTGGACCCAGACGGAGATGGTATCGGAGGTATGATCGCTCTATATCACGCTTTAAAAGCTCTCAAAAAAGACGTGCGTATGATTTTAAGCGGTCCAGTAGGTCAGAAATACCTCTTTCTACCGGGAGCAAATCTTATCACCACGGGAATTCCAAATGATTTACCAACGGATAAAAACACTGTCCTACTCACTGTGGACGCACCTAATATACCCAGACTCGGTTTTGACATTGAATCACTCGAAGCTTTGGACCCGTATGTAGTTAACTTAGACCATCATACCAGCAACGAAAACTTTGGAGACTTAGTCTTAATGGATGCCAAGGCTTCAGCAAGCTGCGAGATGGTGTTTTATCTCATAGAAAAATTAAATTTAAGTTGGACTCCAGAAATGGCGACAGCTTGTTACGCCGGAATACTCACCGATACAGGTCGCTTTAGGTTCAGTAATACTAGACCTGAAACATTTTTGGCCGCAAGTAAGCTTTTGGCGGAAGGCGCAGCCCATGAACAAATTGTTCGCTTACTTTTTGAAGAAAAATCTTATGGAAGATTGCAACTTGAGGCTCTTGTACTTAACAGTATGAAAAAAGAAGGCCCTCTAGCTTGGATGCACTGTACTAATTCCATGGTCGAAAGAACCGACTGCGACGATACTGAAAACTTAGTTAATAGACTTACCGAAATCCAAGACGTGGAGATTGCTGTTTTTTTACGCGAGGTTAAAAACGATTTAACAAAAGTATCGTTTCGTGCGGTAAATTCCATTGATGTAAATCAGATCGCCAGTAAATTCGGCGGAGGCGGCCACGCTAAGGCCTCCGGTGCAAAACTACCGTACGATTTAGAGACTGCCACTAAAAAAGTACTTCAAGCCTGTAATGACGCACTGAATTAGGAGAAAATATGAGCAAACAGTACACTCTTTACCAATTTCCTGAATGCCCGTTTTGCCAACTAGTCCTTAAAGAGTTGGATAAATTGAAACTCGAAATACCCACTAAAAATACGCGCTTAGACTCTGAAGCAAGAGAAGAACTTATAAGCTTAACTGGAAGAACACAAGTCCCTTGCCTCGTAATTGATGGGAAACCCCTACTGGAGTCAAACGATATCGTAAACTATTTACGTAAGGAGTATGCACAATGAAGGAAGCCATTCTTGCAGCTCTCTCCACAGTATCTGACCCGGACCTTGGAAGCGACTTAGTAACTCTAGGCATGATCAAAGATATTGATCTTGAGTCGCAGCCCGTCAAAATAACAGTTGAGTTAACCACACCCGCATGTCCTATGAAACAAAAAATTGAGGATGATTGTAAACAAGCTCTCAGCTCTATCGAAGGACTCCAATTTGAGATTATTCTAACCGCGAAAGTATTGACCAATGTCAAGAAAGGTTCCAGTAATCTCTCCGAAGTCAAAAATATCGTTCTAGTACTTAGCGGCAAAGGTGGCGTAGGTAAATCCACAGTAGCCACAAATATAGCACTTTGCCTTTCCAGAGGAGGAAGTAAAGTTGGTCTTCTAGATGCCGATATCTACGGCCCCAGCATACCTACCATGATGGGGTCCCAGGATAAGCCCACACTTTCAGATGATCAGAAGATAATTCCTCTGGAAAGCCATGGCATCAAGATAATGAGTTCTGGATTTTTAGTAGATGAAGATTCGGCTTTAATATGGCGTGGGCCGATGATTCATAAAATTGTTAATCAATTTTGCACTGATGTAGACTGGGGACCACTAGATTATCTCGTCCTAGACCTACCACCTGGCACTGGAGATGTCCAACTCTCTTTATCGCAAGTAATACCTGTGGTTGGCGCCGTTATGGTGACAACCCCTCAGCAAGTCGCCCTTGCTGACGTCCGCAGAGCGGAGAGCATGCTTAGAACACTGAAAATTCCCTTGCTTGGAATAATCGAAAACATGTCGGGTTATACGCATCCCGAATCTGGTGAAATAATTCATTTTTTTGCTGAAGGCGGGGGTAAAAAGCTGGCAGAAAAAACAGAAAGCCGGCTTTTAGGGAGCATCCCATTGGACCCAGAAGTTTGTAAAGCTGGGGATAATGGAGTTCCTGTGGTCATTTCAAATTCGCAATCTGCAGCAGCAGAAGCGTTCGAAAAAGCTTCTCAAAATTTAGCCGCACAGATAAGCATTTTCAATCATAAAGGCATTAGTAGCAAAGTCATTGTACCGAAACGACCTACTAATTAAGGAGAGATGGTGAAACGCGTTTTCATTTCCGGAGGCACCTCCGGTATAGGGCTTGCGACTGTCCAACTATTTTTGAAGAAAGGGTATTTGGTCGGAACAACTGCTAGGAACCTGCAAAAAAAGAAAGATTTGGTCAATTCCACAAATGAATTGAAAGATAACTTAAATGTACAGATTGCAGATCTCAGCAAAATTGAGTCGCTTGAAACAATCGAAACATTTTTAATGGAATTTAAACCTGAGATTCTGGTGAATAATGCCGCCGTCTATGCCAGTAACAACTTACTAGAGACTACTCATTTAGAAATCAACTCAATGTTTAACACCAATTTTAATTCTGTGGTTACACTGAGCAAGGCCTGCCTCAATAATTGGAAGATTGAAGACAAATCCGGACTAATACTAAATGTTGGCTCAACTTTAGGTAATAAACCTGCACCCGGAACATCTTTATATTCAGCCTCTAAAGCGGCCTTAGCAAGTCTAACTCAAAGTATTGCAATGGAATATGCGCCCAAGGTGCGTGCAAACATTATCATGCCAGGCGTTGTAGCTACTCCTATCCACTCCAAGGTCATGGGCAATAATGCTGCTGGAGCATTTCAAAAAGATATGGCAGCAATGCACCCTCTTGGTAGAATTGGAACACCACAAGAATTTGCAGAAATACTTTTTCAATTGAGCCAACCAGCCTTTGAATGGATGACCGGCAGTGTCTTAAATATTGATGGCGGCATTTCTTTAATTACTTAAGGACACATTAATGCAAAAGGTTTACCTTTCAAGAAAAATTTATTTTTCAGCAGCTCATCGATACCATAATCCGGAATGGAGTGATCAAAAAAACAAAGATGTTTTTGGGCCATGTAACAATCCTCATGGACGTGGACACAACTACGAACTTGAAGTGACTATCCACGGAGCAATTGATGAGGATAGTGGCATGGTTATGAATCTTACCGACCTTGATCGAATTCTCCGCGATAAGATTATGTCACAACTTGATCATCGTTTTCTTGACCGAGAGGTTGACTTTTTTAAATCTCGTATCCCAACTACAGAAAATATTGTTCATTATTGTTGGCTACAACTAGAATCTGAATTCAGAAAACCCAACAAACTATTTAAATTAAAATTATTTGAAAACCCTGAATTATTTGTGGAATATTATGGTCAAACCATTGATTTATAAGACTGTAACATTCGATATTCCATGCCATCATCGTTTAATCAGTAATACATTAAGCCACAATGAAAATTTAGAAGTATTTAGTAAATGCATGGGTCAACACGGACATGGGCACAATTACAAACTAAAAGTAACCTTTCGATATGCTTACGATCAGGAAGACCCTTTTTTAATCAACAAGTTAAAGGATCAAGTATTTGAAATCGTGGTCAAACCATGCATTTACCAGAGCCTCAACGAAGTCTTCGCGCATCGCGGAATAAGTAACCCCATAACTACAGGGGAACAAATTGTGCATGTTTTTGCGAACTGGCTGAAAGAAGAACCTATAATCAACTTCCTTCATCAAATGGAACTAGTCGAGACTAGAAAAAATTCTTTCTTTTACAACTTTGATAGCCATCATCACATCTTAAATACAAGAAACTGAATCAGCAGCCGTAACGACTCAAAGTTCTATCTAAATCGTTGATGTAAGAACCCCCGAAAAGCGCAATATGAACTAAAATTGGATAGATAAGATATAAATCTCTTCGTTCTTTAAAGAAACCTTCACATAGAGGCCTAGATTGTTCATATTCCTGGAAAAAAGCTCTACCAAAAGTATTAAACATTGTAGTAAAGGCTAGTTCAATTTCAGGGTGTCCATAATAACAAGCTGGGTCAATTACAGCACTCAATCTATCCTTGTGAAAAAGTATATTCCCACCCCAAGCATCGCCATGCAATAAAGATGGACTTTCTGGCTCCAAAAGCCATTTATCTAATTTATGGCATAATTTTCCAATCCGCACACAATCTTGAAACCCCAATTTACCAGCCTCCCGAGCTATTTGCGCCATATGCTGAATCCGCTGCTCGGCAAAAAAATCAAGCCAACTGGAAGACCAAGAGTTAGCTTGAACAATACCACCAATCACAGTATCAAATTCAAAGCCATATCTATCCGCACTACATTGATGTAGTTTCGAAAAATGACGCGCACAATCACGCTGCACCTCAGAATTCATAATATAATCAGATGGAATAAACTCCAGTAATAGCAATCCCTCATCATTGTGCAATACTCTGGGCACAGGAATTGAACTATTTTCCTTGAGATAGATTAATGTACGACCCTCAATTTCTAACTGTTCAAAATGGGAAGTAACTATTTTTGCTACAAGTGGAGGACTGACCTCAAAGCTTAAACTATAAACCTGACCAACACATCCTCCACTGAGTGAACTAGACTTTAATACCGATTCTCCAACAATTTGCTGGGTCAAATCTAACCATGAATCATACATAAATCATGAGCGATTTCGAGCAGAACCTGAAGACCTGCCTCGCCGAGAATCGCCAGCATTAGAAACTGACTTACGAGCTGACTGGTTGCTATTGCCGGACCTTCCTCCCGAACCACTACGTCCGCGACTAGAATTGTTTTTCTTATTAAAAGGACTTAAGTAAACGGTATAACGATAAAGCAAGTAAGCCCCAAATAATACCATTGGTCCGCGTAGACCAAACATGAAATGATACTGCCACTCTTGAAGCGAAAAAAGCGTTAGGCCCACCATATCAGTACTGGCTTGAGGGTCCCAATTGGGCATTCGTTGAAGCACTTTAGTCATGGGTACTTTAATAGAAAAAATCCAAGTCAGATAGAGACCTTTAAAAATGTGATATATAGTTTCACTACCAATAATAAAATACCAAATGATCCCTAACCATTTTTTCACATTATCACGCCCTTCTTTGGGGTCACTTTTACGGGAATAATCTTTGGCATATGCCATATTTTCTCCTTGAATTCTGATTTTGTTGTCTTTTTACAAGACCTTTTCGAAGAACCTGTCCGATTACAGCCTCTTTTTGCCGAAAATCTTATGGACAAACTATCATGACTTAAAAGTAAAGTCCCAATGTTTCAACGTAATTATATACTTACTATAATTTTGATTTTCTTAAGCCTATCGGTATTGTCTTCCATCCATGCATTTTATTATACACATGAGTTAAGCACCATTCCTTCTAAGCTTCTGGAACCTTATAAGAAAAAACATCATCTGAGTGACTCTTTTCAAAAGATATTCGATCGTGGCTTAAAGGCATATTCAGAGATGGATTTTTTGCGAGCCGAACAAGCCTACAATACACTACTTCTCATAAATTCAAGAGATATTATTGCCCTAGAACGACTAGCTCAAGTATATCTCAAACAGGGCAAGGTTAACCTTGCCGCAAATGCTCTTCTCAAAATATTGCGCATTGAGCCTGAGTATCATCCTGCTCACAACCATCTTGCTCAAATATATCTATACAAAAAAGATTTCAAACAATCCATTCTTCATGCGAAATATTTAGTCGAGAATAGCTTAGCCTATGTTGAGACCTATTTACATTTGATTAGTGCATTGTTTTTTATGAAGCAATACGACAACATGATAAGCATATGTCGAATAGCTCAAGATGCCGGAGCTGAACACCCTCAATTTTTATTCTTACCTCTCTTAGCTGATTTAATACTAGAACGCGAAAATGAGTTTAAAAGTAAATATTTAGTATTTGAAAAACAATTCGAGGATCATCCTGACTATCTACTTTACGATTATCTTATTGCTCTCTGTAGGAAAGATGACAAGAAGTTAAGTAGAGTTGATAGAGAAATTAGAAAGGCCACATTCAGCCATCCAGTATATCCATTGATGTTTTTAACATTAGGCATTGAAGCTATAGCTCACAATCAAAACAAAAATTATCTTTGGAAGCGCGCCATTGAAATGGCAAATAGAGTCAT
>PBBE01000027.1 GCA_002716485.1 Actinomycetota bacterium | reverse complement strand
TTTTCTTGACTGAAGTCATCACCACCCCTTTGAGAGCCACCTGTATCTTGCATCTGAACTTTCAATTGGGCCTGCCCAAATTGATCTGCTGACAACGCATAACTAAGGGTACCATCATCACTAATACTTGGATTCCCTACAAATAATGGACTATTTTCAGGAATGATATCCACGGTCACCTTTTTCACCCGCTGAGCAGATTCATTATGAGCCCCCATATCAATATCAAAAAGAACATCATATGTAAAAATCAAGCTGCCATTACCCTCATCCTCCGTGCTAGTCACTTGATCAAGAATTTTAAAGTCAGGTGGGTCATTAACAGGTCGAACCGCAACATTCAATTGACCCGTTGATATATAATCACTCAGCCCGTGATACATCACCTGATACTCATAAGCAAGTAAGTTGGCCTGACTCCCATCAGGGTCATAAGAACTCAACTCAGATCCCGACGAAAACAAATCTGAATGAGGCTGAAAACGAACATCACGGGTTGTTCCAGTGACATCCGGAACCCATTCGCCCCATACCCCGTCCTGCTTAGAACGAAATTGAAGGTGAGACAAATTAAAATGATCCGGATTAATATTGCCTTGCAAATCATCCAAAAATAAAGAGGCATCTAATTCAAATGGGGTATCTTCATTCACAATACGCGAATATCGAAATGGATCTGGATCTAAGTCAGGCAATAAAAATTGAATATCAAACACACGTTCTTCTGAGACATTAATATCTCCTCGAGACGCTTCCGATACTGCACTATCGACAGCCTGAAAAGTAAGCAACACCTCACCTGTAGGGTTAGCATGAGTCAAAAATACATCTTCAGCCGTTTTAAAATATAACTCTTGATTATCAATTAAGATGGGCAGTTCATCAAAAAACACATGATCTGAAGCCCCAACAAACACATTCACCGTCAAAGATTGTGAATCACGTTCGTTAGCTGGCCCTGTAGTCAGCTTTTTAAAAAAGTCAGGAATCCGCACAACACCTATATTCGGCGTAACTAATACTTGGGATTGCCTAAATTCAAGCTCAGGTGGATCATTAACCGCGTCAATCGTTACATTAAGAGCCCCCGTATCAGACAATTCTGAAAACCCTTGATACTGATAGCTAAATTGTACTTGATCAGATCCATTCTCATCTTGATAAGGCGTATACTCACACTCACAACCTAAGGTATCCGAGCAGCTCAAACTCCCCAAACTTCCCTGCACAAACGTAAAAGACAAATCATCAACATCAATATCACCACTAACCACAGAACAGAAATTAATAGACTGAATGGCGGTATCTTCTAATGTACGTACATTCATATCCCCCACAATTACATCAGGAGGCGCAATGGTCAAAGTCAAATTAGTGACCAATTCAGACGGTGACATTGAAAAGCGATTATTAGCACCCGAAGAATCTTCAAGATATAAAGCATACCGAGCCGAGCCCCAAACATTTGTTTTCGTAGTAAAGTCCAATTGAATCTGATTATCTGAAGAATCCAAAGTCAGCACAGGGATCGATTCAAACAAATCACTCTGACTCATACCCGATTGCGTCGAGACCCCTGAAATTGGCTGATAGTCAATAGATTGTTCCACTAAAATCACATCAAGATCTTGAGCAACCTCATAATCAGTTGGCTCAGAAAGTCCCGGCTGATACCCTTCATGAGCCTGAATCCAATATCGCTCTGAAAAAGCCCCAGAATTGGTCCGAACTATTTCCGCTTCATCACTACCCCGTCCATCTAAAAATAATGGCGCATCATTGACAGGCGATACTGTCACCACCACCGTTTCCGTTTTTTCAATTAAGCCCCCTTCATCAATTGAAACGGTATAGCTAAATGAAGTCTCACCAAAAAAATCAACACTGGGGCTAAACTGACAATAAGTATCCTCTATTTTTTGTACGGTTCCCTTACTTTGACTACCTAAGTCACAAGACAAATTCAAATCAGGATCTGATAACAATAAGTCTCCAGAGACAAGTGGGGCCATATCCACAAGCACAACGCCATCCTCATCTACTGATACTTGCGTTCCTGACACCTCAATTTGTGGCTCAGCAACAATAATCTCCACCTCAAAAACGTCACTAAGGGTATTCACATCACCATTATCATAAACTTGACCCTGAACCACCGCACGACCATATTGATTATGGGCCGGCGTCACCAACAAACGAGCAACTTGATCATCGACCTGACTAATCTCCAATTGAGGAGCTGGATCAAACAGATCCGAACCACGCATATCCGCCCTATCCACAACCAAGCCATAAACCCCCATCACTTGCCCCTCTTCATACGCATTACCAGGGCCAATATCAGACAATATATCCCATATCGACTGAGACGAATTAAACCCAATTTCAACCTCATCTATGGTTTGTGTATACTCCGGTGGGTCATTAACTGGCAAAACTGTAATAACAACATTTTCAGCCGAAATCCATTTTCGTTTCTCTCCTGTATAAGGGTCAATGCGATGCAAAGCCGTTTTTTCCACCAAATACGTTAATACATCTTCACCAAAAAAGTCAGAATGGGGCGTATAAATAAAGTCACCTGTTCTATTTTTAGATTCATTCACCGTCCCATTTTGAGGTGGCACAAGAATTTGATAGACACTGGTCACATCAGATTCTGTTTCACCTGTCATCGGTTCAAAAAGCACATATGGGCTACCTTTTGTCAAAAAGGAAGTCGGGACATCCTCAGTCACATCCACAGAAATCTCTTGAACTTTTAAGTGAGGGTCATTCACCGTAATCACTAAAGGCAATTTCTCAGAATATAAAATATTATCCGGCTGGGTATAATCTCGGACCTGAACATCTAATATCCTTTGCCCTCCTGCTTGTTCAGCCACATCAAAAGACAAAGTCCCGGTTCGAGGCGCTTGAACCGTCTTAGATTGATCAATGGTAATCTGAGGCATTTGAGTGAATAATCCCTCATACTGACCTGTGATCACAATATCCAAATCATCATCCCATTCATTATTATAGTCATCAGGCCCCGGCATAATCTCAGTCGCCCAAGCTGAAATTTCAGCTAGGTCACCATGTCGTCTCAATACAATCAAATCCCCAGCTGTAAATGTCGGGACATCATTAACACTCGTAATGGTCATTTGAACCTGATCATTACCAGACAAAGACTCAAATCCAGCTCGTCCTGATGAATAAGATACTGAATATGAAATCGTATCATCACCAAAATAATTGGGCTTCACCCGATACAAACACTCGCCCACGCTGGTCCCTAACGCCACATCAGCAAATTCAGTAGACTGACATGAATAAGTCAGATCATGCTTACGTAAATCCGTTTGAACCAAGTCACGCAAATTCACATAAACCACCTCACTATCTTCTTCAATGACATTATGCGAACTAACAAACGTCAATGAAGGAGTTGCAATACGTAACATCACAGGATAGCGCGTTCGATCATTACCATTATCTGAAGTCCCCCCATCATCAAATAAAGTCACCTCAAAACGTGCCACACCCCATTCATTTGGAAGCGTTTCAAAGTTAAGTAACAGCTGATGATCCGCATCGACTTCCCAAGTCGGCTCATTCATAAAAAGCTGATCATTATTCGTCTCAATCAATTGAACTGACACCGCCATCACCTGATCCTCTTCAAAGGAATTCCCTTCATTCACCTCCGTAGATAATGCCACTTGAATAGGCCCTTGATTAACCACCCACTCAAAATATTGGTCACCTGTAACCCAAGAAGGCGTCACCTCTCCAAAAGACTCCCAAGTCAAAAATGGCGCATCATTAACCGGTTGAACGGTCATTTCAATCGACCAATCAAAACGGTCAAAAGGCAGTTCAACATCAACTTCAAAAATATCTTTCCCAAAAAAATCAGACACTGGTAAATATTGATATAAAGATGACGTAATAAGCGATAAGGCCCCGTTATCTGGCGTATCATTCACATTCACTGTAACAGGCATCGCTTCATCAGAAACACCCACCCCCATCACAGTAAGCTTCTCCAAAATTTGAGCTTGAAAGTCCACTTGCGTTCCCTCATCGCCAGGTACTGAATCTTCTAACGGCTGTAATGGTACCACCCATTCTGAACGAAGCATTGCTGCAATCTGAAATATATCCTGAAAGCGGCCCTGAACCATCTCTTGATCAGTCAAAATATTACCAGACTCAAAACTCAAATAATTAATATTAGGATTATCCTCAATATTTAAATATGCCAATTCAGGATACAACGGATCAGACGCAGATGAATACGTTAACAACAACTCAAATAAATCCACATTATTATCGGCTAAATCCAATGACTGTAAATTCTGTAAATGACTTAAAGCATCTAAATCACTTAACCCGTTCCCTTTCAAGGACAAAGTGGTAAGCGTCGAATTAAATAACGGCAAATCTAAGGCCTGATCAGGTGGCTTCAAATAATCGCCTTTAAATGTCTCTAATACTAAATACTGGCTAAGAAAATTCAAATCATGAATCTCATCATTATTAGATAAATCCAAATAAGTTAACTGATGCGATAAAGGAGGCATAAATAGCATAGAAATATCTGCCAAAGCCACTTGATTACTAACCGACAAGAAGACCAAACGAGGTAATTGATCAAGCAAATGAAGTACAGTTAAATGATTAGTAGATAAATCCAATCGTTGTAAATTCGTCAAGCTTGAAATCTCATTGATCTGAGACACCTTATTATCAGACAAATCCAAAACCGTCACGTTCATCCGATCCAAGCCTGTCAGGGAACTTATCCCTCGCCCCGAACAACTCAACTCATCAATCGCCACCACATAAAATGGAAAGATAATAGGATCATCAGTGTCAGCACTATAAGATAAAAACTCTGCAAAAGGCCCTTGCTTAACATGATCGATCACGCACTCATAAAGACCACGATCATCATCAGCCATATTAAATTCAATGTCATCTTCTATCCAGTCAAAAAACTGAGACAGTTCTTGCTCTGTTAACATCTTCGTCGATAAATTCGGATATTTATCCGAACTCGAAATAAACTGATCCAATCCATTTCTAGATAAATCCAATAACCGTAACGAAGTCAACTTTCCTGCACGTTGCTCAGCCGTAAACGTATAAAGATTTTTTATTGTATTATATCGCGCATGAAGTTCTTCTAACTCCGATAATGATAAAATAGCCCCTAAAGATTCCAAATAATTGCCATTCACATACAAATGAGTGATAGGGAGTGGATGATCTAAAAAGTCAATATCAGTTAAAAAATTATTATCCAAATTTAAGATCTTCAATGCATCTAAGTCAGTAAACACATCTGCTGAAACCGCTCTAATTTTATTATCTTGGGCATTTAAGTTCACAAGCTGAGTCATCCCTTGAATTGAAGTAATATCCTCAACTAAATTAAATGACAGATCCAACTCCCTTAATAACGTTAATCCTGCCAAATGATCAATCCCATCAATTTGATTAAAGTACCGACCAAACTCACTATTACCTAAATTAAGCGCGGTTAACCCCGTTAATGGAGCAATATGAACCAAATCATCGGTCTTTAGTAAATTATTTTGAAAGTCTACCGTTTCAAGGGCCGTCAAATAAGAGAGTCCCGTCAAGTCATTAATTCCCATATCAGGACAAGATAAGCTTGTAATGTCATCCACAAACTCCGGATAAACAAAGCCATAATAAAACGACACATCTGACTTGGTAATGGCCTGTTGAACACACAATCGCATTTTAGAACTATTAAATTGAATATAGCCGCCCAAACGAGTTAAATACGCGTCCACCTGAGCCTTCGTCGATAAATGCCAGCCATTCACCGGTGGAGGAAAGTTCAAATTAACCCCATCCTGTTGTTGGGATAAATTCAACTCCTCCAAGCCTACCCACGGAGATGAACTCAATCGTGCCAATTCACTTAAATCACTAATGTCATTGCCACTTAAATCTAAGTTCGTTAAATTCTGAAGCCCCAATAACACTTGAATACCAGACACTTGATTATGAGGAATTAGAACCTCAGTTAGTTGATCCAAATACGCTAAGGGTGCCAACTGAACAATACGATGATCATCCAATTCAAGGGTTGTTAAAGACGTTAAGTACCCAATCCCAGATATATCCTTGATCCGATGAACGTCTCCCACAACGGGTAAGCCATCCACCCTCAATGTTCCGTACTGATTTACCTGGTCACCCGTTAACTTTCGAAGTGACACCCCCTCATCATCAATGGCCGCACAATCCAGATGAGTAATTTCAGACAAGTTTGCTACATTTACCAATCTCGGCGCCCCATCTTCTTCAAGCCCCAGGGCTTTTTCAACACAATCTAAAAAAACAGGATCTGGAATCGTCACCTGGGCAGTTTGCTGATCTAAAAAGTTGATAATAGCATCCTGATCTTGCATATGATGTTTTTCAGAAGAAGAAAGCCCTGTCCCTTCCAAATTAATCTCTTTAAGAGCGCCTGCGTCCTCCGATAACAACAATTTAAATAAGCGCCAATTCACATAACTTAACTCATTAATATTTTGTAAGGCTAACACCTCTAAAGACGCTAAATTTGATACTGGCGCAATAGACGTAATCGACGTTGACGCTAAGTTCAGACTCTCCAACTGAGAAAACCCCTCTAAAAAAGAAATATCTGTAATTAAAGGCATTTCTGAAAAATCAAGATGAATCGCCCCTTTTAATGTCCCCAAAATAGACAGATCACTAACTTGATCATTCTTAGCCAAGGACAACGTATTAATAAATACTTTATTAGATAAAACCGATAAGGCCTCATCTGTTAAAAGATTCTGAGTTAAATCAAGCTCTTTTAACTGCAATAAAAGACTCAACCCACCCAAATCACTGATCTGATTATTGGCCAACGACAACAATTCAAGACCAGTTAATGATGACAAAAAAGACAAGTCTGTAATCTGATTATCATTTAATATCAACGTGCTCAATCTCGGCAACTCCAACTGAGGAATGACATCTAAAGAATTACCCGACAAGTCAAGCATCTCCAATCGATTCAAACTGGCAATTTGAGTAAATAAGTGCGATTCGGTTTCCCCATTATCCGCCACAACCCCAGACAAATTTAAATGGGTTAACGATGACAAGTGATCCAAATTAGTAAAATCAATGATCGGCTCATCAACCAAAGTCGTACAATCCAAGTGAGTCAATTGTAAAAGATCCAATGGATACAGGTCTTTATCACTGATCGTGGCAGGTAATGCCCCACGAATACAATCATCCAGCCCCCCCACAAAACTCAACTTTGAATCCAGTACCTCTACTAATGCATTTAACGAATCTGCTGACTTAAAACTCAAACCATCACCCAGCCCCTCCGTACTCACTTGAAAAATATCCCGGATGGGATTCCCTCCCAAATTAACATTTTGAATAGCCCCATTATCAATAAGTCCCTTCAATGCCTCTACTGACGAAAGCTGGTTCCCTTGCACATCCAGTGTCTCTAACGTATACGAATTCGACAACACCTCTAATGACTCTGAAGTGAGACCACAATTTTGACAAACAAAAGACGCTAGCCCTATATCCACATCACTTAACGCCTTCATCACCCGCTTTCGAACCCGAAACAAGTCCTTTTTCTGAAACCCTCGCTTCCGAAACAAAGATGCATTTTGACGATTAATAAGCGCCTCTAATGCCGAAATATCCGTTATTGGATTATGTGACGTGGATATCTCAGTTAATAAAAGCATCCGTTGAATCCCATCTAACGACGTTAGTTGATTATGATCCATCAC
The DNA here is from genome assembly GCA_002716485.1 of Actinomycetota bacterium. Taxonomy (GTDB): domain Bacteria; phylum Margulisbacteria; class Marinamargulisbacteria. The sequence continues at coordinate 16,462 of PBBE01000027.1, read as the reverse complement.
CAGTTTTTTCATAGTCACTAAATTGGCAATACTCGTTAATGAATCCACTCGATTATACGAAGCCAACAACGTCTCTAAATTTAATAAGGTCGAAATCCCTGCCAATGAATCCACTTGATTTTGACCGATATTGATCAAGGTCAATCCTGACATTGCTGACAACGCAGATAGGTCCCGCACTTGATTACCCTTCAAATTCAAAGTCTCTATCTTGGTAAGACCTTCCAACGGAGATAAGTCGGTAATGGTATTTTGAGACAAGTTCAACTCTTTTAGCATCGAAAAATAAGAGATCCCTTCCAAAGACTGAATATTTTGACCGGAACAATCCACAATCTCCAACGCCAACACATCAGCTGGATAAAGTAACTTAAAGGACGAATCTAAATGTAAAATCAAACATCGCTTTAGTTGCTCATCTGGAATATAAATACTACTTTCTAACTTATTAACAAAAAACTGTACCTCACTTTTATTATCCATTAAAAAAGAGGATTGCGTATATTTGTGATGACTCGATTCATCAAACGCCAAAATATCAAAAACACGATCATCAAAATCATTTCCCGAAAGATCCAAATACTCCAACTTATCTAATGAAAGCCCCCCCCATACCGACACATCACTTAATTGATTATTCTTTGCCGATAAATAGCTCAAACTAGGCATCGCCGTTAAGACATCCACCTCTTTGATTGAATTATCAGAAAAATCAAACCGAGATAAATGGATTAACTGTGATAAATCTGAAATCGATGAAATTAAATTATGACTCAAATTCAAGTCACTTAACTGTGTCAACTTAGACACAAAAAACAAAGAATCAATATGATTATTGGCCAAATTCAGTTGGCTTAATTGCGTTGCTTTATGAAGCCCCGTTAAATTACGTATCCCCTTATTTTCACAATCCAATTGGGTTAATTTCTTTAAATCATCTGATAAAATTTCCCCCTGCACATTTCCCATCCCTGCCCGCACACAAGCCTCAAGTTTAGGGTCCTCAAAGTAGACCTTCCCTGACAATGATCGAACAAAAAGATCCATAAATCGTCCCGCTTCAATCACCTGTTCTGTCAAAGCGATATCCACATTAATGGGGTTATTTAATAAGCTAATATACTCAATATGATCAAATATCGCATTACTCCAAAAGGACACATCTGAAACTTGGTTATTGGCCAAATTAATTTTTTTCAAGGACGTAAAATGAGCAAACTCAGATACATCCTCAATAAGGTTATCTGAAAACTCTGCCACCTCTAACTCTTTCAATCGTCTTAACCCTAACAAATTCGAAATTTGACGTCCTGGGCAACTAACCTGAGTCAACCCTTGAATATCCCTCCCCTTAATTAACCCATCAAGCCCCAACTGATCTTGTAAACAGGCTTGCAAATTCGAATCCACAAAAGAAATATATTGGTTCAAAGATGACAAAAAGGCCATAATTTCAGAATGAGATTCAATCACTTTTCCATGTACCAATGCAATCCCCGACTGAATGGGTGCCCCCACAAAATCCAAATATTGCAACTCTGGAAAAGTCGCATTAGACCAAGGCGACAAATCTGAAATGGGGTTATCTGACAAATACAAGCTCCTCAACGCATTCAAGTTCGTCAATGGCCTCACATTACGAATCTGATTATGTTTAAATGAAACCTCTTCCAAGCCAATTAACCCCGATATCGGCGTTAAATCCTGTATAAAATTTTCATCTAACACCAAACGCTTTAAGTTACCTAAATAAGAAATCCCATCCAAGCGTTCAATGCCAAAGCTCGAACAATAAAGCTGCTCCACCTCATCAACCATTTCTTGATAAATAAAGTCCAACTTAATACCCAGCTCTTTTTGAACACACGCTTCCAAATTCACATCCTCAAATACAATATAAGTCGAAATAGAGTCCAATAACGCCTTCACATAATCACTAGATTTCAATTCATCCCCATACGGAAAAGGCATTCTTTCAGTCACAGGGTTATCCGTCAATTTCAAATAAGACAAGTCATCAAATTGAGCGTCTTTCCAGCTCATCAAACTAGGGATCTGGTTCCCACCCAAATCCAATAAGGTTAATTTTTGGTGAACCAACAACCCGTCCACATCCTCGATCTGGTTATTCGCCAAACTTAAACTCGTCAAGTTTTTCAATGAAATTAACGGCGTCAAATCACTAATCAAGTTATTTCGTAGTCGCAATGATTTAAGTTCTTTTAGCGTTTGAATCCCAGATAAATCCGAAATCCCCGAATACTCACAGACCAACTCCTCCACATGGGTCACATCCTCAATTAAGCCCGTCTTCACTGCATCGTTAAAACACGCTTCTAATTTTGGATCCACAAACTTAATGGTCCGCGTTTGACTCAACGACTGGACCACATCCTTTTTCTTAACTTGATTAAACCCACACGCAGACAGCATCAATAGTCCGGTCAAAACCAGCATCGTGCCAAAGTACCTATTTCTATTGCCTGCTATCATCACTCTATTCCCCCATCTACATCATCAAAAATGAGTTCAATATCACTGAATTTCTGTTACTCTATAAGAGTAATACCCACTTTTTAAACATTTTAAACATGCGAATTTTATTTTTCTTTATTAGTTGCTAATAAAGATCAATTAAAAATCAAAAATATCCCTTTTTGAAACAAAAAAACCCCCTCCCAAAACACCCACTAACTTAATTGCGTGCTCATCACATCCATGTCATATTGAAGCCTATCCCAGTCCCCATCTGTCAATACCCCCTTGGCTAAAGCCAAGGCCTTAATTTCATCTAAAACAAAGCGCCGATGATGATAGTCAAGCAAAAAGAAAGCCGTCCACTCTGTTTGGTTGGCAAAATAATACATCCATCGCAATGGTGTTCCCAATGAAGGGTCACGATCCAATAACGACCATAAAAACGGCTTCATAAAGACCCGCTCTTTATAAGAAATCAACGATCGCCGATACATCTCTTTTTGTAACATTAACGTTTCTTTTTGATGATTAATTTGAGACAAAATAAAATCCATTTTCTGTTCAGGATCCCGATAATATTTCCCCAACAAGGCCTTTATTTCAGACTGCTTCTCTCTTAACAATTCAAACACCGACTCATAATGATCAAAAAACATCTCCCAACACGTCGACAACGCGTTCATATCCCCTAAATAAGCGGTCATAAGAATGGCCAATTCAGATAACCCGCCAGAAGTATATCGACTAACCCATTCATTATTATTAGGCCAAAACAAAATAGAAACATCCACAGGAAATAAGTCCTGATCTCGGCAAACATAATTATCAAAATGGCGATCCCCTCGCCCAAACAAATCACCCAAAGCGGCATGATAAGCCAGTTGCCGACACATCTGCGGCCCTTTCAGCCGTTCCGTATGCAAATGTGGCGGAGGCGAATACGCACTTAACTGCCATAACTGCCCCTTTGGCGTTACCAAGTCATAATACAGACATGACGGCCACCCCAAGACATCTAAAAGGGCCATAAAAAAAGCCTGATGTTCACTTTGACCCGATTTCAAAACCCAAGACTGGTCTTGACCAATTAAGGCATAAATCCCATGTCCCATCCCAATATCCACAATATCCATCTGATCCAAGTCAATATGAACCCCATCGGGACAAACATCAAGTACCTCAGTAAGTAAGAGTTTACGCCGCAAACACGCCAAGCGAATCGGGTCCGGTAACTGGTTCACAAAGTCACGCCTTGCCTGGGTATGCGCCGGGCCATAAAGAACCCCTGCCCCAGTCTTTTTATTAAAATTTAAACCAAACTGACGATCATCAAATAAAAAGCGATACAATTCTTCACAACGAAAGCCATGAAACCCCAACTCTGGGATACTCAAGGCATCAAAGCGGCTCACAAAAGCCTCACAATAGGCCCTTATTTGCTCATATAAGGCCAAATAATCCCATTCTGAACCAGTAAGACCAATCTGGGCAAATAACGCTGGTAACTGCGCCTCTGATAAGGGCTCTTTAGAAACAAATTTAGCCAACAAATCCCGGTTCATCACAAGCCCCCTTCCTTCAAGACCTGAATAGCGCTAGGTAAGCGCTCAATTAAATCTGAGGCCACCAAGCCCACATCTTTTTCATCATAGGCAATATCCCCAGACAAGGCATGTAAATACGTTCCCAATAGGGCCGCATCAAAGGCATCCCCCATCTGAGCAAATAAAGTCCCAATCACGCCTGCCAAGACATCCCCCATCCCCGCAGTGGCCATGCCAGGGTTCCCCAAAGCTGTTTCCACATATTCCGATCCATTGGCAATCAAGCTGCCTTTTCCTTTCAAGACCATTACTTGATGGGTCTGCTGACTGGCCAACTGAAGCGCCGCCAATTGTTCTGTTACTGGGTCCGGAACCTGCAAATCCGTTTCAAGGCCAGATAAAAGATGGGCCATTTCTTTAGGGTGAGGGGTCAAGACCACCGAATACGGGTCCCTATCCAAAAGCAGGGCCAAGTCCAAGACCATCAAAGCATCGGCGTCCAGTACCATGGGCAAAGACCGAAGGTCGGGATCCGAAACCAGGCCATTCACCAAGGCAAAGACCCCTTCAGATCGCCCCAAGCCACAGCCCATCACCAAGGTCTCGATCCGATACTGCTCACAATACTGTCGAACCTGAAAAAGGGCCTGCTCACCATTCACATCTTGATAACTCGGAACAGGTACCACAATCAATTCAGGGTACGTCACATTAATATGAGAAGGCGAACAGGTCATCAATGTCACCAGTCCTGCCCCTGTACGAAGGGCTGCATTGGCGGCTAACACGGCCGCACCAACCATAGAATCAGAGCCTGCCAAGACCCCAATTCGACCACATTGCCCCTTATGAACCTCCGGGTCCCGGTACGGAAACAAGGCCCCATAATCAGGCTGTCGCAACTGCATGCTTAAGACGCCAAATGGGGAACCGAATCTAAAAACGATAATCTAGCCAGGCGACGTTTCAAACAAGAGGGCCCCAAAACCGCCAAAAGCTGGGCGATATTAGGCCCCTTTCCATCCCCCGTCACCGCCAATCGAATGGGCTTAAAGATCTTGCCTTTCCCCAATTCTAATCGGGTCACCAACGTCTCTAAACATGCCAAAAAGTCCGCTTCATCCGCCGACGCGGACATCTCTTGAACAAGGCCATAAAATTGGAGTAAAACCTGCTGATCTTGTTCTGAAAAAGAAAGGGCCTGAACTTTCACATCCACCGCCTCTTCTGAGAGACAAAACACAGACAAATACTGATCCACTTCCGATAAATAGGCCACATTATCTTGAATGGCCGTCATTATTAATCGACGTTGATGATCAGGTCGCGCCTGCATATTGGCTTGGTGCTGGTCACTCATAAAGGGAAATAGGGCCTCATATAACTGTTCCGGTGAAAACCGACGAATATACTGACCGTTCATCCACTTAAGCTTCTGTTGATCAAATATGGCATTGGACTTAGAGACCCGCTCCAACGCAAACTGGGCTTCCAACTCAGCACGAGACAGTATTTCCTCTTCAGAATTGGGTCGCCAGCCTAATAAACTCAAAAAATTAAATAATGCATCCGATACAATGCCCTCATCACGATAAGCCAACACTGCAGTGGCCCCATGACGCTTGGACAATTTGGCCCGATCTGGCCCCAAAATCATGGGCAAATGCCCAAACTCAGGAACCTGACCGCCCAACACTTTATACAACAATAACTGTTTCGGCATATTGGACACATGATCTTCACCACGAATCACATGAGTAATATCCATATCCACATCATCGACCACTACTGCAAAATTATAAGACGGACTACCATCCGATTTCATGATCACAAAGTCCGATAATAACGCCAAATCAAAGGAAATCTCACCCCGAACCAAGTCCCGAAAGGATAAAGCCCCTGAATCTGGGGTCTTAAAGCGAATGGTATACGCTTCACCCTGATCCAACTTTGCTTGAACCTCAGCGTTGGATAAATCCAAAGCGCGTCTCGAATATACATAAGGGACCCCCTTTTCTTTCGCCGCGTCACGTTCCTGGTCTAATTCAGCCTCAGTATCAAAACAATAATACGCCAGGCCCTGTTCCAATAAGACCTTGGCCTTGGCCATGTAACACCCCTGTTGAATTCGTTCCGATTGACGATACGGGCCAAACTCACCGCCCACCAAAGGCCCTTCATCAGGAACCAAGCCCAACCAATTCAAGCCATCATAAATATTTTTTTCATAGTCTTCTTGGGACCGTTTTAGATCCGTATCTTCCAAACGAAGGACAAACACACCCTGAAAATGCCGGGCATAAAGCCAATTAAACAAGGCCGTACGAAGGGTCCCAATATGCAAGTTCCCTGTCGGCGACGGTGCAAATCGTACCCGAACCTTATCCTGACCCATTCAACTCCTCCTATTCCAATACTTCACCAGCATTATACCAAGACTATGACCAGATCTCCAATAATGCCCCCCCTTTATGATCTCCAACCCCCTAAGAGTTACTTTTTTCTCGGATCTTATTCAACGCAGAGCCGGCCTTAAACCAGTCGATCTGAATCTGATTATAGGTATGATCCAAATGAATCTCATCTACCGACCCATCCTCATGCTCACAACGAAGCCGAACCTCAGAAGAAGGTGCCAAATCAACAATCCCCTTCAAAGACACCACATCACGCTCTTGAATCTTGTCATAGTCAGACTTGTCTCTAAACGTAAAGGCCAATACCCCTTGCTTTTTCAAGTTGGTTTCATGAATCCGAGCAAATGACTTTACAATCACCGCCATCACCCCCATATGTCGAGGCTCCATGGCGGCATGTTCTCTAGACGAACCTTCGCCATAGTTTTCATCTCCCACCACAATAGTCCCCACATTAGCGGCCTTATATGCACGGGCCGAATCCGGAACCGGCAAGTATGACTTCTTTTCCATATTAAATACCGAATTTGTATCGCCATTAAATGCATTAACAGCCCCAATCAACATATTATTGGAAATATTATCCAAATGACCCCGGAACTTTAACCAAGGCCCTGCCATGGAAATATGGTCAGTGGTACACTTGCCCTGAGCTTTAATTAGTAATCGCATCCCGGTTAACTCTTGACCTGAAAATGGGGGAAAGCCCGCCAATAACTGAAGACGATCCGAGCTAGGTGATACGGTAACTTCCAAGCCAGCCGTATCCGAAGATGGCGGCACAAAACCAGCATCTTCCACATCAAAGCCTTTACTAGGCAATTCCGCACCCGTAGGAGGATCCAAACGCACGTCTTCACCTTGTTCGTTAGTCAAGGTATCGGTGAGAGGGTTAAAACACAAGTCCCCTGCAATGGCCAACGCCGTCACAATCTCAGGAGACGCCACAAAGGCATAAGTGTTCGGGTTCCCATCGTTTCGTTTCGCAAAATTACGATTAAACGACGTAATAATCGAGTTCTTTTCCTGATCACCCTGACGATGCCGCTTCCATTGACCGATACACGGCCCACACGCATTCGCCAAAATCACGCCCCCAATCTGTTCAAAATCAGCCAATAACCCGTCCCGTTCCACGGTATATCGGACCATTTCAGAGCCAGGCGTCACCGTGAACTCTGATTTAACTTTCAAGTTCTTTTCTCCAGCCTGACGGGCCACAGAAGCAGCACGATCCAAATCTTCATAAGACGAATTCGTACAAGAACCAATTAAACCCACTTCAAGCTCACGAGGAAAGCCTTCACTTTCAACCGCTTTGGCAAACTCAGAAATCGGCCACGCCTTATCCGGCGTAAAAGGCCCATTAATATAAGGCTCTAAAGTAGATAGATCGATTTCAATGACCTGATGATAATAAGAGTCCGGGTCCGCTAGAACCTCCGGATCGGCTTGCAACTGATCCGCCATCCCATCACATAAATCCGCCACATCCGAACGACGGGTCTCACGCAAATAACGACCCATGGCCGCATCATAAGGGAAAATCGAGGTCGTTGCCCCAATCTCAGCGCCCATATTACATATGGTCCCTTTACCAGTACAAGACAAAGACTCAGCTCCTGGACCAAAATATTCCACGATACTATCCGTGCCCCCTTTAACGGTCAAGATACCCGCCAACTTCAAAATCACATCCTTAGCAGACGCCCATCCGGATAACGATCCCGTCAATTTAACCCCAATCAATTTGGGCAACTTAAGTTCCCAGGGCATGCCTACCAAGACATCCACCGCATCCGCGCCACCGACTCCGATAGCAATCATCCCCAATCCACCCGCATTCACGGTATGAGAATCGGTCCCGATCATCATGCCTCCTGGAAAGGCATAGTTTTCCAAGACCACCTGATGAATAATCCCCGATCCAGGGGCCCAAAATCCAATCCCATACTTCTTAGCCACCGAAGATAAAAAGTCATAGACTTCTTTATTTCGGTCAATCGAGGCCACCAAATCCGAATCGGCACCTTCTTCAGCCAAAATCAAATGGTCACAATGGACCGTACTAGGCACCGATACTTGTGACTTTCCTGCCTGCAAAAACTGCAACAAGGCCATCTGAGCAGTGGCATCCTGCATCGCGACTCGGTCCGGATTAAAATTAATATAGGTCTTCCCATGAGAATAGTCAGAGTTAGGCGCTGAATCCAAGTGGGAAAACAATACCTTCTCTGCATATGTTAGTGGACGGCCCAATGCAGTACGTGCGGCATTAACCCGACCTTCAAATTGAGAATATCCATTTGATATCATCTCTAAATCATATGTCATAACTGCCGATTATATAGAAAAAAACCTACATTGAAAAGCACTTTTTTTAATCAAAGTTTAACCCAATAAAAACCCGCCCCAAATCACCTACATCAAGCCAATTACGAGTCCCTCATAAGCCACACAGGCATTGGCATTTTGTAACTGCATTTCTTTCTCAACTTGACGTAAAAACCGGTCATTATGGATCGGATCATGATGAAAGGACACAAAGCGACCCACGTTGGCATGCTCGGCAATTTTAAGCCCTTCCTGCCAGGTAGAATGCCCCCAACCAGCTTTAGGGGCCTTCGGGTCTAGGTACTCTTTATCGGTATACATGGCATCATAAATTAAAACATCCGCCCCCTCTGCCAACGCCAATACATTAGAATCCAATTTCCCAGCTATATGCTCCGTATCCGAAACATATGCCACTGAAATGCCCTTCCAAGTAATCCGATAGCCCAAGGTAATATCAGAATGATTCAATTGCTTGGCCAGAATATCCACCGGCCCGATCTGAAACTGATCATTCGGCTTCACTTCATCAAAATGCATCTCTGCCTTCATAATATCCATAGGCACTGGAAAATAAGGCGGCACCATCTGATTCTTAAACACATCTTCAATGGACCCACCTGTACTCACCGGCGGCCCATAAACCTGTATCTTATTTTCCGCATGATAAGCCGGCCCAAAAAAGGGAAAGCCTTGGACATGGTCCCAATGATAATGGCTCATCAGCAAATCCAATTGATTACCTGGCGCCATATACATAGAACGACCAAAGGCCCGGATCCCAGACCCACAATCAATCAAAATCACCCGACCTCCTGCCCGAATCTCCACACAAGGGGTATTACCGCCATATTGAACCGTATGAGGCCCCGGCGCTGGCGTGGACCCCCTAACCCCCCAAAATCGGACTGAAAATTCCGGTATAATTAAATGATGATCATCGCTAATATCTGACAAAAAAACACTCCTTTATAGCTGGGCCAACACTTCATTCGAATGGGCCAATCGATCGGACAACAAACAGGCCACAAATTTATGGAACCGTGCCGCCAGTTCCGGGCTCTGGTCCCGCATCTGAACCAATTTATCCATACTCAAAATATAAAACGTACTATCTTTATCGGTCACCAAAGAGGCCGATCGAGGCACTTCACGATAGACCCCCATCTCCCCAATTACGGCCCCTTCTTTGGCCTTAAAAACCCGTTTAGGTCCATTAGGAGTATCGATATAAATAGAGGCTTGCCCCTTATCCAAAATCAAGATACTATCCGACGGATCGCCCTGATAAAAAATCGGTTTTCCTTTGGTAATGGGCCGTTCTTCTAAATACGATAAGAACTTGGCCACCACGTCTTTATCTTTAAACCAAGCAAAGAGCCGGTCATGAATCGTATGATGACGTAACATCTGGGCATCTTGATATAAGCTCAAGAGCATCTCTTCGCAGCACTCGATCCCATGATCGATATCCGGCCGATCCAAACTGCTCGTCTCATCAAAATAATCCACCTGATCAAAGGCCTCTTTCACCTGTTCGTTCATATCCGTTAATACCAACTTCGTATGCGCTTGTAAGACATATTTAATTTTCTGGAAACTATGAACGGCAGTAGAATCAATGCCATTCACATGCCGAAAATCAAAGATCCAGAACCGGGGCGGCTCTTTAGAAAGCATGTGATGTTTCACCAAATTAAAGACACTATTAGAGGTCCCAAAGAACAAGTAGCCTCTCAAACAGACCACCCGAATCTCGTCCCCATATTGGGTCAGAATCTGTTGCTGTTCAATATCCCGCTCCACATTACTACGACGAGAACGACCCGATACTGACATCTTAATGGCCCCCAACTGCGAGTAGCGTAACACAAACAGTCCCGCCGATAAGGCCAACCCAAAGATAATACCCACCATAAAGCCCTGAACATAAATAATACCAATGATCGATACTAACATACTATACTCTAATAAAGAGAGATTCTTCCAAGCGGAAATAAGCCACTGTAGCACCAAACTAAACCCAAAATACAATAAAATCCCACCCACAATGGGTTTAGGAAAGGCCAATAAAATGACAGACGCCCCTAACAAACAGACCCCTGCAATGACCAATACCGCCACTAAAACAGGCAATCGGTTCGCGGGTCGACCCTCGATATTAATTTTGGTTGAAAACAGGGAATGATAACCCACCATACCCCCTAAAATTCCCAATAACATATTAGAAAACCCCGTCACTTGTAAGTCCCGATCCAAGTCCACTTCCTGTTCCAACACACTCTCGATTCCAGTCGCTGTAATCAACAAAGCCACGGCCGACAAGAACACCACCGATATAATCAAACCGGTCTGTTGGGCCATAATCTCCCAGTTAACTTTCATAAAGGCCCCAAAATTATACGAAGACCACACATCTTGGTTCGAAAACGGCTCAAATAGCCAGCCCATATTCTGGGCATCGGTAACACTCAAATCCAAGCGCCATAACACAAAATAGAACAGCGACACCGCAGCCACAATAAGCACCGGCACAGATAAGTAATGTTTAAACTGCCGTTGAACCACAAACAAGCCCAACGCTAAAAAGACGCCTGGCAAGACATGCACCAAGGTCGGTTCATTAAACAGATGCGCAAACTGGGAGTCCACATTAATGGGTACCCGCCGCATGACATTAATAGAGCCTTCCACCAAGATCAAGCCAATGGCCCCCAAAAAGCCGCCCATAACTGGATAAGGAATATACCGGACCAGCTTCCCGAGCCGAAAATGGCCCAACATAAAAAAGCTTAACCCGGTCAAAAAAGTGACCATTAAAATGGCCATCAAAATCGTAGGCAAGATCTGGTCAAAGACCGCTGCAATATCACCCAAAGAGGCAAAAGAGGTATAAATCGATTGAGAGATCACCCCAATCACTGTGGCAGGCACAATGGCCACGGACCCAACGGTCACATAACTGGCCCCTTTAAATAACAGGCCACCGCCCACAATTAAAGAACTAATCAAAGCCAGGCCGATCCCAGTGGACAAATAAATTGAGAGATGATGACCTGAAAAGACAAAAGTAGCCGAACAGATACTAATGGCCAAAACTAAAATAGAGATAAACACCCCTGAGACCAGGGCACGAATCCCCCCTATCGATCCTTGTTCTTTCATAACTACCCCTTTCTTAAAAATTGCATTCTTCCAGGCCCACTATTTGGACCCTATGGGTAGTAATACCCCCGAATAGTCACTTTTAAACATGTGATTTTTCACATCCTGTTTAAAGGCTCTATTTTGAGTGTCACCAAAGGGCCAATCCATGGCTACCTTCATCATAGCACGGGCCCAATCAGACCGCAAAAACACAAAAATCAATCTATAATTTTTCAAGACCATTTAAATTGACCCGGCCCCAAAAAGCCTTTATGATACCTAAAATGAACGAAAAAAATGACCCAAAAGTCCCCCTTGAACCCGTGGATATGGCCGCACTTAAAAAAAAGGCCCAAAACGCCCCTCTTCTAAAACCCATCCCCATCGAAAATATACGCAAACTCCCCAAAAAAAAACGAGCGCAACTCCAAGAACTCCGAGACGCCTTTCGATCCCTCATCCCCAGCGGTTTTGACCAACTCCAATTAACCCATCACCCCAACAACCTCAACGAAATCCCCCGCTACAAGCTCATTATTAACCATACCCACCTCCAATACTTCCACTTCGAAGATGAGACCAGCGATACATTAACTGAATATACCCTCCCCTTCCAAACCGGCAAACTCATCAAAAACGAACAGATCGAAGTCAAAGGCGACACACGCCAAAATATCATCAACGACATTTTGAGCATCCAATCTGATATCAAATCAGATCAAGTGCTCAGCTATGGAATCAACACCTAAACCTCCCTCCTAACCACCCCCTGAATCATCAGCCACCCCCAAGGCCAAAGCAGCTCCCTACCAAAATCAAGAATATATTAACATAATTAAATGTTTAATTTTATATTAAAAAGGGAATAAATCATTATAAGAAAAAATAATACGTATTAATACAAATAAAAATACAGTTAAAAAATAGATTTTTTTTTTTAAGAAAAGAGGGGGTGGGTATAAAATGCAAACAAGAGGAGCGACACTAACCCCATCTAGAAGAAGACATTCAATATCAATAACACAGACTCAAGGGCCCAGGGGGACTAAAGGAGTTCAACGTACTCGCCGAAACGCATTGGCAGCTCCAGACACAAATTCAGTCCAACTACCATATGGTAAGAAAGAGGAACGAATAGTATCGAGAGCGTTTCATCAATTAGAAAATTTTTACTTCACCGAACATTCAGTTGGTGATGATAAAAAAACTGAACTATTGCAAACCCAACTCTTAAATACTTTAAATGACCTAAACTCAACAAACAACTTAAAGTCTTCTGTCAAAAACACAATACTCAATAACACCAATGAGGATAATATAAACGACATCCTTGAAGCCATCCAATCAACCGACCCCGAGAGACTGGCACACATAGTGGATATCGACAAAGCACAGGCAGGGACAATAATAGAGAACACAGAAATAAAAAAAGCAACAGAAAACCTCACACTTTCTAACAAAAAAGAAAAATATAAAGCAATGGCAAAACACTCTCTAAAAATCAACGTAGCCGGAACCCTTCTATCACCATTTATCATACCAATGTCGATGTACAGACTAGCTACCAGTATAAAAAAAGACGGACTACGCAATACCATCAATAAAACAGGTCAAAAATTTACCAACAGAACTCATGCCGATGTTGTAAAGTTTTGTGAAAAAACACAAAAAAAAGCCGATGCCATCTTCTTAGGCATTGCAGTCGCTTCCTTTGTAATAGCACCCTTAGGGGGTGCAATCGCATCATTAGGGCTCGCTTATACTCTAGCGCCACTTGTAACCTCATTTGCCGTTTCTATAAAAAAGGCTCACAGCGAAGTAAAGATTCTCTATCAAGATCTTAAAAATACACAAACAAAACATGAGATTAACAAAGGAGTAGAAAACCTCGAAAAGGAGATTGAAACACTCGACGAAGAGATAACAGAACTCGAAGCAAATAAAACAATAAAGACACCTGAGGAAAAAAAGCGTCTACTAACGGAAAAATCCGATCTGAAAGAAAAACTAAGTGACGTAAAGAAACACTTAGATGCAATCACCCACATTGAGCTTAAAGATTCAGAAACCGAAGACGTCCATATTATTGATATTAAGGAAAAAGAAGCAGAGAACTTCCTAAAAGAAGCAGAGAACTTCCTAAATAATGACAATAGTCCGCTATCAGAACCCCTTAAAAAAAAACTAACCGATTTGAAAGACAAAGGCACACCACTTTTACTAACAGAAAGTGAAATAACTAAATTAGATCAATTACAAACACCATTACAACCTAAAGTAAATGACAAAATAAGTAAGGCCAAAACCAAATTTGAAAGCAAGAAAACAAGTAAACAAAAAGCATTAACTACTCATTTCACCGCACTTAAAGAATTAGCCCCACCCCCTTTAATTGAAAAAACAAAAGAATATAAAAGAAGAGGAGGAATCTCAGAGCAATCTTCAGATATTAAGGGCAACAAATTAAGTGACGAAGTAAAAAAAGTATTAACAGAAAAAGAGTTACTAACCGAAAAAGAAACAAATAACCCACCAAAAGACAAACTGGCAGTCATTGAAAAGTTTCTTTTAGAAACTGAGAACGGCAAGACACTTGCTAACATAAAAACATCGCTTCTAGAAACAGTTATAGAAGACAATGATTTACGTGCTTTCATTGAAAATACAGAAGAAAAATTAAAAAACAAAGACAAACCCGAATTAAATGAAATAAGAGAAACCCTCATAGGCGAAAAAAATGAAAATAACATACGAGAACCTGCAGCACAATCCATCTCAGAAGCAATAAACTTTACAGATAGACAAGTATTAGAACAGGAACAAGCTCGAGAAGACGAGGCAGACGCACTCTTAAAAAATGAAGAAAAAAACTTAATGACAGAAATGAAAAATAACGCAAAAAGAAATCTAAAAACGAGTATGTTCCTTGAGACTGCCAATATAGCAGTATCATCCGCATTAAACACATTAATCCCCCTATCTCCAGCAATCAAAACAGTTGTCGTCGTATTCACACTCAAAGCCATGGACGCAATAGTCAATAAGTTAAAAAATCATGTTTCTAACAATAAAAAAGTACGCAATCTAAAAATTAAAGTAAATTACCACACTCATCATATAAACAAGACCAGAAACCAAAGAGATAATGCCTTTCAAATTAAAGAGTTAAAAATTATGTCAGCCACAGATGAAGCTATAAAGAAGCAATGTGCTACCTCACAAGCAACAACTGTATTTTACCAAGTAGAAGGGCCACCAGCACCTATATTTCTACCTTCAACAACGATGGCCTCTAGACGCCAGAAACCCCTTTAGCTTTTTAACTAGACGAACACAAAAAGAGCAAGAAAAACAAAAAGAGATCCAATACCAAGACCTCCCCCACCCCCAAATTAAATGTTTAAACCCCACTCATTTTGGGTACCCCTTAGGTAGCACGCCATTACAAATCGTACTGGGGTGATGGAAATTTAGTGAAAGGAGGGGAGAATGGATGACAGGAAAAAGCGCTAGTACTAGTAGAAGAAGAAGCTTACTTGGATACAACAACGATATGGCTTTTCAAACACTAAAAAATCAGTCAGCCAAACTTTCCAAAAAATCAACCTCTATAAGTAATGCAGCAAAAAGAATAACAACACCCCCAAAAAAATATACAAATCCAATTAAATCATTTTTAGATAAATCATTTATAGAAAAACAAATAACACTTGATACAGTTCAAACATTTTGTAATGTATTATTAACTACGGCCATAATCTTAGCAGCAACAAGCACAGGAACAGCAGCAGTATTAGGCATCGCAATGTTAGCAGAAAATGCAGCAACAAGTGTCATATGTAGCGCAGCAATAATGATATCTTTTGAAGGCCTACGAACATTGAATCAATTAACAAGTCCTGTAAAGGCCGAATTTAAAAATGCATTAGAAGAAATAGAAAATCAATTAAAAAGCAATAATGCAATACAGGATGCAATACAGGATGCAATACAGGAGGCAATAAAGGAAAAACAAGATCCAAAGGAGATTTCCAAAATTGAAGAAAAACTCAATGACAATGGTGATAAAGCTGTTCTAGAGGAATATTTAAAGGAAATAGCTCTAGATACTCAAAACGTGACATTACAAGACCTAAAAGAAGTAACAACATTAAAAGCACACAAATTGGAGAAGGGTAAAAAAGAGCTAGAAAAAATGCAGGCTGCCTATACGGATTTTGATCTAAGATATAAAAATATTTTGATTGATCTAATTTTCACTACTGTTTTTTTTGGAGCTGGTTCTTTCATGTCTACCATGAAAATGGAAAAAATCTATGATCTCATTTATCAAGTGGGTAGTCCATTACTACAAGCATCTTTCACAGCAAAAGTTAAAACTTATAGAAGAGATAAACAGCAAAACAAAGAGAACACCAAGGTAGTAAAAGATTTTGTTAAACAAAGCACCCCAAATATACGGGAAAGAAAAAAAGAAAACCCTATGGAGCCTTAGATAATTCAAGCGAATAAAACACTATCCAAATGGCTTGCCAAAATTAA
>PBBE01000026.1 GCA_002716485.1 Actinomycetota bacterium | reverse complement strand
GGTGGTCTGTTTGGAGAAGGGTGCCTTGGTTCGAGATCAGGTGTTAGGGCGGTACCATCACGCATGAGTTATTTACGCTTTTTTCTTTTTGAGGCATGTATTGGCATTAAACGGTCTTTTTTGATGGCCTTTATTACGGTGTGTACCATGGCCTTTTCCTTGGTGATGTTGGGTGTTTTTTTAATGATTAGCTTTAATTTGTCTCAGTTGTCTGAATATGTGACGTCTAAAATAGAGATTCGGGTCTTTTTAAAAGAGACATTAACGGTTCGTGAAGTTCAGCAGTTTCAACGGGAATTGCAACAGGAGCCTCATGTGGATTCGGTGACTTTTGTGAACCGGGATCGGGCTTGGCGGCAATTTAAAAATGATTATGAGTCCCTTCATTTGGCCAATTATTTGGACCAAAACCCCCTGCCTCATATGTTTAAGGTCTCATTAACGGATAATGAATTTATTATTCCGGTTGGAGAGCAGATCCAGAACCGGCGTCAAAAGGTCGAAAAAGTGTTTTATGGGGGCGATGTGGCGGGTCGTATTCATCAGTTTTCTAAATTTATTCGCTGGTTTGGTTTAGGCTTGGGCTCGGTATTGACCTTGTTTACTTTGTTAATTATTGTGAATACCATTCGCTTAACCATTATGAGTCGTCAAACTGAAATTTCGATTATGAAATTGGTAGGCGCAACGGATCGGTTTATTAGTGGTCCTTTTTTGATTGAAGGGTGCTTGTTTGGGGTCTTTGGGGCCTTGTTTTCGGTGGCTTTTTTGAATAGTGTATATGTGTTTGGGACCCAGTTTGTGCTTCAAAAGATGCCGTTTGTACCGGTGTTATTAGAGGCGTCGGAAATGAGGAGTGTTTATGTTATATTGGGTATTTTGGGGGTGTTATTGGGGGTATTGGGGGCAAGAATATCAGTGAGTAAATCATTAAAAGTAACGATTTAGTTTAAAGGAGGATAATTAATGATACGATTATTTAGAGAAAAAGCAGCTTGGATTGGATGGGCCATTGTGATCTTTTTTGGGGCGACTTTATTTGCAGGCTCCGTGTTTTTTGGTTTTTCAGATACCCCAAGTCCAGCGACCGGCTCGCAGGCTCGGGTTGATAAAGTGGCTACTTTGGGTGAGACGCCCATATTACGGGATGTGTTTGCCCGAAGTTTTAGTCAGATTGTGGGACAGTTATCAGAGGAGCAGCAGTCTTTGATCACACCGGAGTTATTGGAGATGCTTCGCTATAACGCGCTAGTTCAGACCATGCAGTCTATGCTGTTATTGGAAGGGGCTGAAAAGGGGAAGATGACCTTATCATCTATGGAATTAAAGCAGGGCATGCAAGCGATTTATGCCCAATTTGATTTGAAAGATAAAAAAGCGTTAAAGCAACGGCTTAAAGAGTTGGATTATCCCTATAAGACCTTTATGAAAGAGGTGAAAAATGATTTATTACAGCGTAAGTTTGCCAATAGCTTGCAAGCCGTAGTGACGGTGAGTAATGAGGATGTGGATTCTGCGTATCGGGAAGTGGACGTGCAGCAGATTCTATTTCCGATCCAGTCTAAAGAGGATATTGAGGTTCAGACTGAATTGGCAGATACTGTGTATGAAAAAATTACAGAGGGCTTGTCTTTTGATGAGGCCGTGAGTTTGTATTCAGATCCATCTATGGCGCCGGAGCAAGGGCGTTTGGGGTGGATTAAAGTGGGGGATGTGGTTAGAGATTTTGAAAAAGTGGCCTTTGCCCTTAATGTAGGAGAGGTGTCTCGGCCCATTCGGACTATGTTTGGGATCCATTTAATTAAAGTGAAAGGGAAGCGAGAATTGGATCGGCCAGAGACCTTGGATTATGAGGCTGAAAAAGCGGCGCTTTTAGAGCGGGAGCAAAAGCGGGTCTTGCAAACGTATTTTGATTCGATTATGTCCCTTCGGTCCTTGGTGATTACGGATCCTTATGTGAAGCCGTATCCAGATAAGTTAAAAGGGGATTTTGATGCTGCGATTGGGGCCTATCAGTCTCAGGTTTCTTTGAACCCTAGCTCGCCAGTGCCTCATTATATGATCGCGAAGGTCCATTTGTTTCAGAATCGGCCTAGTTCGGCTATTGCAGAGTTGGAAAAGGCAGATATTAAAGTGGAGGTTTCTCCTCAGTTAGATTTTCCTCAACTTCGCTTTTTGATGGCCGATTTGTATCTCAAACAAAATCAACAGAAGTCGGCGTATGCTCAATATGAAAAGTTGCTGGCCTTGGTCAATACTCATGAAGGGCTTTTATTGGAATTTAAGAAAGTGCTGGAGACTCAGCCGCTGAAAAAGAAAGCAGAATTAATTAATAAAATAGCGCTTGCGGTTCAGGCCTTGGCTGAGCAGCGTGCTGCTGAGTTGGAGGCTGCTGAGCCGGCTACGGTGCCAGGCTCTGAGTAAGCCAGCTTAAATAATCGGCGCTGCCGGATGGGATGGGAACTAAGATCAGTTGGGGGGTCTCATAGGGGTGTGCTTGATCAAGATAGGTTTCAATACGGGCGATATGAGTGTATTTGGTTTTGATTATTAAGCGCCATTCGCTGTCTTTTTGGATCTGGTTATCCCAATGATAGATACTGGTAATGGGGCCATGGATTTGTGTGCAGGCGGCCCATTTGGATTCGGTGATATGTTGGGCCAGTGTCTCGGCACATTTTTGGTCAGGAGCAGTGCTGATGAGCATGACGAAGGGGCTTTGGGGCGGGGCTTGATTGAGTAAGGGTTCGTCCTGTTGGATTTGAGTATAAAATTCTTGGTCTTTAGGATGGGTCAGTCGTTGGGCGATGTCTTTGGGGGAATGCCATTGGGCATCCGGATTTTCAGGGTCTTTTGGGCAGAGTCGAAACTCAGGCGTGCTAAATAGAAAAAAGTGCATGGTCTTGTATTCGCTTTTGTCGTCTTGTTGATCTAAGCCTATTTTGTATCGGGAATACTGGCCTAGGGGCCGAATTAATTGTAAATGGGTTAAGCCACTTTCTTCATGAATTTCACGTCGGGCGGCACTTAATGGGTCTTCATTGGCTTCAATATGACCTTTGGGCAGTGACCAAGAACGGCCATGTTGGTTCACAATGAGGACTTGACCGATGGGGTTGATGACAATTCCGCCGGCACTTTCGCTATGTGTGGTGTCGTTTTGAGTCATGATGAGTTTATTGTACCATGTCTGCTGATAAATCTTGGATACTGGCGGATATGGGGAGGGATTTGCTATACTTAATGATTAAGAGGCGATGATGACAATAGAGTTATTTAGTGTTTATGTAGGGTTTCTAATTTTGACCGGCTTGGCCCTTGCCTCCGGGGTCTTTTTGGGGCTTATTTTTGCGCCTTTTAAATGTCGGTTTTCCCCTAAATTATTGGGTGGGCTTTCTTTTGGTGTTTCTGTACTTACGTTTTATGCGGACCTGTTATCTAATCAGTTTGAATCGGGCTTGGGGCTGCCTTTAATGGCATCGGCCTTGTTGGTGTCTTTGTCGTTTTTATTAGCGGCGGTGTTAATTCAAAGCCAACGAATGAGTTCGGTAGTGGTAGTGCTAATGACTTGTCTGGTCGGGGGCTTTTGGGGCGTGGGTTTGGTGATACCTGCCTTAAGTATGATGCTTGTATTATGGTTAATGGGTCTCTTACGACGTTTATATTTTCCGCGGCCCTTGCAATCGGAACCATATTGCTTGACCATCGAGTTATTAAAGTATCAGGTATTAGGTTCGGTGGAGTCCTTATTAGATGCTTTTGATGTGGATATTGTGTCCAAGTCTTTGGTGCGTCGTCGTGGCCTTCATTTGGAACTCACTTATATGGCGTCTCCTTTATTAAATCATTTGTTGTTAAAGCGGTTATTTCAACTTAAAGGGGTGGGGAAGGTCGTTAAGATCTAAATGGCCACTCGTCTCGCTATTACTTTGGGAGATCCGGCTGGGATTGGGCCTGAGGTGACGTTAAAGGCCTTGGCACAAATGGATCGTTCCTTGTTTTCAGTGGTCTTGGTGGGCGCTTCGGCCAGTTTGGCGTACCCGTTTTTGAAAAAATACTTGGATTTACTATCGATTCAGCCTTATGACCCAGCGGATTGTCAGCCTGGTCAGGTTTATTTTAAAGAGATTGGATTTACAGTGGGCGCTAAGATTGGGGTGGCTACTGCGGATAATGGTCGGGTGGCTTATGAGTCGATTTGTTGGGCGACAAGGGCCATTCAAGAGGGGCACTTGCATGCCTTGGTCACGGCACCTATTTGTAAGGCCTCGTTAATGATGGCTGATATTGCGTATACGGGTCATACCAGTATGTTAAGTTCCCTTACGGGCTCACAGGACGTTAGTATGGCTTTTTATACCCCAGGTTTGAAGGTGGTTTTGGCTACCATTCATATCCCTTTGTCACAAGTGCCTGCTCAATTGGATTCATCTACTTTGGGGCGTGCCATTAGACATGCCGGCTTATTTTTACGATTGTTAGGTGTTGCTTCGCCTAAAATTGCGGTGGCGGGTTTGAACCCTCATGCCGGTGAAGGGGGTATGTTTGGGGGTGAAGAAGAACAGGTTATTTGTCCGTTGATTCAGTCGCTTGAACCTGATTTTGAGGGGGATTTGTCGGGGCCATATCCGCCGGATACGTTGTTTTATAGAGCGGTGCAGGGGGAGTTCGATGGGGTGGTGGCCCTTTATCATGATCAGGGCTTAATTCCAGTAAAACTGATGGGCTTTGATACGGCGGTGAACGTGAGTTTGGGCTTGCCATTTGTCAGAACGTCTCCGGACCATGGTACGGCGTTTGATATTGTGGGACAGGATCAGGCCTCGGCCAATTCTATGACCCAGGCCATTGTATTGGCCCTTCGATTGGTGAAGGGGCAGTAATGTCATTTTCGGAGCCGTCGCAACGGAAACGCTTGGGGCAAGTTTTTTTGAAAGATGGGAATATGATCGAACGGATCCTTCGTAGTTATGAGCTGCATGATCAGTCCAAGGTCCTGGAGGTGGGTTGTGGGGCAGGGGCCTTAAGTATCCCTTTAAGTGAACGCTGTGCCTCTTTAGTGATTGTGGAATTGGATCCTCAGTGGCTAGACTTAATGACCCAACGATTGGGCCACTTGTCTCATGTTCGCTTGATTCATTCCGATATTTTAGATGTGGATTTGGCTCAATTGGGCCTTCATGGGGTTCAGGTCTTGGGTAATGTTCCCTATTATTTGTCGGCCAAGTTGCTGCAATGGCTACAGACTCAAATCGGCTCCGTGACCGATGCGATTTGGATGTTTCAAAAGGAGTTTGCAGATAAGCTATTGGCAAGCCCTGGAACGAAGTCGTATACCAGTTTGACGGTGTTTAC
Organism: Actinomycetota bacterium; assembly: GCA_002716485.1. Classification (GTDB taxonomy): domain Bacteria; phylum Margulisbacteria; class Marinamargulisbacteria. The sequence goes on along the minus strand of PBBE01000026.1, from coordinate 11,182 downwards.
TCAGTTTTATTTTGAAATTGAATTGCTGGTAAAGGTCCCTAAAACCTGTTTTCAGCCGGTCCCTAAGGTGGACTCTTCAGTGATTCGGCTTCGGCCTCGACCAGTGCCATATGCACGTTTGGATGAACCTTTGTTTTTTGGGATGATTAAAACTTTGTTTTGGGCCCGTCGAAAAACAGTGGCCAGTTGTTTGGCTAAGGGGCCTTTTTTGTCGGTTCCTAAGACGGTATTGGAGCGTGAGGACTTTGTGGGTTTTGCGGGTCTTCGTGGCGAGGTGCTAGGTCTAGATGACTTCATTCGCTTATATGATATTTTGAAAGATGAAGGGGCCTTTCTTATCTCTTGAATGTGAGGGGCTATGGATGGGCTGATGTTTTACTTTTTTAGTTAAATTTAGTACTCTTTTGAGATGAGAATTTGGCAGTTAATCGGGTTTTTATGGCTTCTTACTACGCAAATTATGGCCTTTCAAGGCTATCGTAATGTGGTCTTTGTTTCGATTGATGGCCTGAGTCGAGAGACCTTTTATGCCTTACTTCAAAAAAATAAGTTGCCTCATATTCAAGACGTCATTGCCTCTGGGAATTATTTGAATATGACGGAGGCGGCCCCTGATCGTTTGGAGAGTTATTTTCAATTGTTTTCGGGCCATTCGATTGATGAATTTAGAGATGTGATGGGCTCCCAACAGTTAAAAAAGGCTAAAACGGTGGTTTTACCTAATAAGATGAGTTTTTTTGAGCACTTGAAACTAAAGAGACCTGAGGTATCAATTGGGCTTTGTTTGAGCCAATTTAAGGGCTCTGAAGGGCCTTTAACTAGTATCTTAGGGTCATCTAGAGGGGCTATTGATGTAATGTGTGAAGATAAGGTCCGGTCATCTCGTGAGATTGGTCAGCAGGTGGCCTCAGATATTCGGCGCTTATGGCCGCCTTTTTTAATGGTCTTTAATTTTCCGAATGTGGATTATGTAGGCTCACGGTACCGAGAAGGGGCCCAGTTGTATTCTAGGGCGGCTCAAAATTGTGATTATTCCTTTGGGCAGGTCCTTCGTGCTTTAAAAGAGAAAGGGGTATTGGAACAGACGGTCTTTGTTTTGACGACGAATTATGGGTATGTTCGTCGCTTGCCCAGAAAGAGTTCGAATGTATGGGTGGCAAGTTCTCAAAAAATGGCTCGGAAAGGGACTCAGACCGATTTGGTGAAAGGGCTTCATGAGTTGTTTGGTCTTGAGTTACCGTTTCATTTGGCAATGTACGGTCAGTCGAGCCCTTTCTTTACACGTTAACTAGCTCGACTTAGTCGCCGCCATTGATGGCCAGTTGACCTGGTGATCCACTTTGCCAATAGACTTCTGTGGTAACAGTGGCATCGGCGCCACTAGGAAATCCGTTGGATGATTCTAGGGTTGGATCTTCGTCTTCTGGGATAACCACGACAGAGGTGTTACCGACATTTGACGGGATCTGATCGATTTGGGCATCAATAAGGAATGATTTGTCTCCATTTTCGTCGACTACGGTTCCTTCAGAACAGCCCACACTGGTATCTCGGGTTTCGTTAATATAGGTCCAGCCGTTGGATCCGACAAGTTTGACACAAAAGTTGGCACTGGTATTATAACTGTATACGATAATTTTGGTGTTAATAGGGTCGTATTCGCCAGAGGTATTGGATGGATCGGTGATCCCTTCGCCTGTTACTTCGCTACCGGCTATTCCATGATGATATAGGGCCGCTAAATCGATACTAAAGGTCTGTAGACTGGTATTGCCTCCGTTTCGTCTGAACTCTAATAAGGTATTGCCTTCAAATAGGGTTTTGGCTGCACCGGCTATGGACTTGGCATTTTGGACATGTAGGGTTTTTTCCCATCCTGAAGAAATATTTTGACCTTCAATGGCGACTAAGGTTGCGATTCCGGTGGCGACTGATAATGTGATAATTTGTTCCGTTAAATTGGTGGTTCCCTCTTCGTTAAAAATATGTATTTTAAATACGTCCATAAATTGCTTAAGTTTGGTTTTTAAACGCAATATTAATTGATATGATTTTGCCATTAATTTCCCCCTTGTTTTGTTTTTCGTTACAATGTGCTCTTATTAGTACTATTCCCATTTTTGACGGTTTTTAAACATTGAATTTCTCTGGTTTGTTGTCCTTGTCCAGGAATGGGTCTTTTTTGGGCTTTTTTGAGCGTGAGGGTGCCTTTTTTTTCGCATTTGCTTTGGGTTCTCTAAGCAGATAAGTGGTCATTTCTCCTTTGCCTTTGACATCGATTTTACCTCTTTTTTCGCAATTGAAATGGTCTTTGAGATGTTCATAGGTGGTTTCTGAGAGCTGGACTTCACCGGGGATGCCATGAGATTCCATTCGGCTGGCAATATTGACGGTATCGCCCCATAAGTCATAGACAAACTTTTTCTTTCCGATGACACCAGCCACGACTTGACCGGTATGAATTCCGATCCGGATTTTCATGTTGAGTCCAAAATGTTTATTAAATACACTCATTTTTTCCATCATATCTAGTCCCATATGGGCCATTTCGATGGCATGGTCAGGGCGGGGCTTGGGGACACCGGAGACGAGCATGAGCGCATCGCCAATGGTTTTGATCTTTTCGATATGATACTTATCTAATAGGTCGTCAAATAAGGTATAAAGAAAATTGAGACATTCGACTAATTCTTTGGCTGAAATGGTGGATGAGAATTTGGTGAATCCCACAATGTCTGAGAATAGGACAGTGGAATAATAAAACTGATCAGCGATGGTTTTTTCGTCTTTTTTGAGTCGATCAGCGATGGAGGGCGGTAATATATTGAGTAGGAGATGCTCGGAGCGTTTTTGTTCACTAATGAGTTTATTGATATAGTCGGCGATTTCTTTTTGTTGGCGGTTTAGGTCATCGATCATTTTATTGGCGGAATTGGATAATTGGCCCAGTTCGTCAATGCGTTCGACTTTGAGTTTGTGTTCCAAGTCGCCCATGGCCACATAGTTGAGGGTGTCTTGGATATGGAAGATGGGTTTTACAAAGATATGGGCAATGAGTCGGACTAGTAAGGCAATAATGAGTAATGCGATTACGGTAATTATTAAGGTGGTTTTGAGCATTTGGTTGGCATGATAATTGATGTCTTTTTCAGTTAAGATGCTAATGAGTTGGTACTTGGCATTCCCTAGAAGGATATCGATGCTATTGGCGTAATAGTGGCCACTTGGGTCGGTGATTTTGGGGGTATTACTTTTAAAAGTGGACCAGTCATAATTTTGAGGGTAGTTTTGGGTTTTACTGTTTTTTATGGCGATTTGATTGTCACGGTTATTGATAATGAGTAAGCTGGCGTCGTTATAGTTCTTTTTTTCTAAATGGCGTTGTTCTTTTTCTAAGAAGATGGATAAGGGCTCTAGTTCGGAGAGCCCAACGATATATAATTGTCGCCAGACATTACAACGGATTAATGGGATGCTGCCAATCTGGCCTGAAAATGATTGGCTCCCAAATTGAAATTGGTTATGCTCACTTAAATGAAAGTTATTCATGGGGACAAACTCTTTGAATTTTTGACCTACCAGTTGAAGGGGGTTGGCTTGATTATTATTGATATGGGCCCAGATGGTCCCGTCTTTTTCGATAATAAAGAGATGATTGAAGAAGGTGACGTCTTTGATTTGGGTTAATTTTTCTTGTAGTTTTTTATTGACTTCTTCGGGGTTTTGATCGTATTGATTGCCTGAGAAATAGACATTTTTCATATTAGAGAGGCCTTTGAAGACATGAAACTGCTGGAAATAATAGAGATGGATTTCATTGGAGATGTTTTGGTTGATTAGGCTTTGGTTATGGATGGCCCTGCTAATGGCAAATTCTTTGAAGTAATTGACATTAAAAAAGGTAATGGCGAGTAAGGGGACCATGGCCAGAAGTCCAATTTTGACCATAAGGGCCGTTTTAATGGATTTGAATTGATACATTGATACTCCTTCATCTTGATGGGCTGAGCGGCCCATATTAATAGGGATACCCTGTTTTTGGGACTCTTAAACATGGGGGATTTTGAATGGATGTATAGGGTCTTTTGGATATGGGAGTGATGGGGGCAGATTCCTTTGTGTTACTATGCTATAATGAGGGTAATTCATGAGTGATTTAGAAGGGGTATTTGGTGCAAGAACAGCGGCGTGGGTTGGGCTATAATTTAATTGAGTTGAGTTTGGTGATGGGTCTGGGCCTTATGCTATTGCTTTTGGTGAACCCGGATGTGATCTTTCGGTTTTTTTATGATAGTTATTCCCATGTCCAGCGACAAGAATCCTCGTTATTATTTTGGGATCAGCTGGATGGCTTGCTTCGACAAGGGGTGACGATGACCCAGATATCTGAGACTGGCTTTGAATTTTCGAGCCAAGACCATGGGTATCAGGTGCGCTCGGAGCCGATGGGGCAGGGGGGCTATGAATTACGTTTAATTAAAAATAATCAAGAGCAACTTGGTCAGATGTCGGTACTAGAAGGCCTTTCGGCTCAGCAAGGCATTGTATTTGAGTATGTTCAGGATGATCAGACGCTGACGAGTCAGGTCGAAGTTGTGACTGGGGTTTGGTGTCGTTGGCAGTGGTCCGGCACGCCGTTGCCGGGGATTGTGGACCGATTTTTTCATGTACAGGAGGCGGATTTCTTTGTGGAAGCGTATTAAGGAGTCTCAAGGGGCCTCTTTGTTTTGGGTCGGGATTTTGGTTAGTTTGGGGCTCTTGTTAGGGAGCTTGTGGTTGGTCTGGGTTTATCAGCAAGATCGGGTCTTGGCTCAGCGGCATCTGCACTATGAACTGAAACAGGCGGCGCGATTGGGCTTGGATGATGCCCAGTTGCAATTGATTAATCAAGAGGATTGGACGGGGGTATTGTCGGTTCCGGATATGAGAATTGGGGAGGTGAGCCTGTCCTATCGTGTGGAGATGTTGGGGGCTGACCAGATTCGGATCGAGGTCTTGGCGAAGTCTGATGAGCAATCGTTTTTGTCGAAACGGCGTGTTTTTCGTTCGGATACCCAACAACGTTTAGTTCAGATATCTAGTGATGGGGTTGTTTATGAGCCGCAGACTGGGGTGTTGACGGGCTTGGACCTGTTAGCTTCTTCGTCAGGAGTGAGTCTGCAGGGGATTAAGGTGGTGACGGATTCGCCCTTGGGTAATATTGCATCGTTGCAAGTGGCAGATCAGGTATTGGATCAGGGGCCTTATGACTTTTCGTCGATACTGACTTTGGTTCCTTTGGAAATGCTGGCCGGGACGCCACTTTCGTTTCAATTGCAATTAACAAGCCATGTGCCGGGCCGGTATTTGCAGATCTATTTTTATTTCTCGGATGCCTCCTCGGCGTCAGTAGGGCTTGCTTTATGAGCCAAAAGTCGGGTTTTTTTTCAAGGTCAACTCAGGTCTTGGGCTTGTATTTGAGTGCCGAGCAGGGGGTTTTGGTCCGAGCTAGAGATCCGCATGTAGGGGTGGATATTGATGAGGTGCTCACAGCCCCTTTTGATCCTAGTTTGGGGGTTATTGAGTCGTTGTCATCCTTGGTGGATGCGTGGCCAAAGGCCTATTTTTCTCGGACCGTCGTTCGTTTGGTTTTGCCGGAAGAGTGGGTGCAGTCTCGGTTATTGTTATTACCTAAGTTATCGGAGTGGGAGTTACAAAAAGTCATTCGATATCAGTTGGGTTTGGGGCCGGAGATGTCATGTTCGTTTATGTCCTTAGGTGAGCGGGACGATCAAGAGGCCCAGCTATGTTTTTGGAGTGAATCGGATCGTTTGGTTGAGGTGGTGGACTTTTTTTTGAAAAGAGGGGCCCGATCGGTGCAGTTATTGCCTCAGTCTTTGGCTTTGATGCAGGTGATGGATCGGGATTGGTTAGGGGTTAAGCAGCGGCCTTTATTAATATTGTCGCCCCAAAAAACAGAGCTGTCTTGGCTGTTATTTTCTCAGTCTTGTGTCTTTTTTCGGGAAAGTAAGTTAGAAGCGCCCATGACTGAATTGAGCTTAGATGAGACTTGTCGGTTAAATAAGGGGATTAAAGAGGGCTTATTGGATGCGGTGAATGAGTGTCGTTCTAGTGTCAGTTATTTGGAGGGTGAGTTATTAAAGCAGCCCATTGAAGGGGTCTTGCTTTTGGGTGATTTTTTACGGGTGACGGGGGTTTCCAAATGGGTTTCAGAGATTATTGAACGACCGGTGATCCCTTTGGGGGTAGATGAGGGCAATTTGCCTTTAAATGAGGCGCAAAAACAATCGCTTTTAGATCAGCGGCCGGTGAAGCAGATGGGCTCTTTAATGGCCATGGCAGTGGCGAGTATGGGGGATTGTGTCTTGGATTTGATCCCAGTGAAAAAGAAATATGAAGTGAAGGACCGGCGTTTGGTCTTGGGGCTTATTTTATTGGGCTTGTCATGGGTTTTAGCGGTGGGCTTGTGGCGGGTGGATCGTCATTATGAAGGGCAAGTCTTAGGTCAAGAGGTTTCTCGTTTGGGTCAACAAGTGTCTCAATTGAAACGTGAGATTGCTGAGTTGAGCGCTGATGTGAGTGGCTTGGACCAGCAGTCTGAACGCTTGACGATTCTTCAGACCCATTTGGCCAAGAGTATTCCGGTAGATGATTTTTTGGATCAGATTAGTGGCTTTGCGTATGACGACTTGTATTTGACGGATGTTCGGGTCGTGTATCATCGGGTTTCGATTTGGGGGGTCACGCAACGGCAATCAGGTCAGGATGGTTTTAATTTGTTTTTGGATAAAATAAGGCAAATTCCTTATTTAAAAGAGATTGATTACCAGATGACCAAGCGGCCTCAGGGCGAGTTAAGTGAGTTTAAAATTGAGGGGGTTTTTGATCATGATCAGGGATAGTCAGGCGTTGTTTCGCTTCCAAGAGTTTTTTAAAGTGGAGTTTTTATTGGGTTTTCGAAAGTCGATTTGGGCGTTGTTAGTATTGGGGGGCTTGGCGGTATTGGGGGTTAATATCTTACTTTCTGATTTTCACGGTCAATCGGCGCTTCGGGATCGGTTTGAGGGCTTAACTGCTCAGCAGGCACAGCTTCTTATGCAAAAAGATAGCTTTATTAAGCGTCAGGAGGCCCATGAATCTCAGGCTGATGCGGGGCTGGTGTTGCGCTTGGAGGGCGATGTGTCAGGGAAGGTGTATCGCCAGTTTGTAGGGATCTCTGAATTTTCGGAGTTGATTTTTGATTCGGTGACTTATACCCATGATGTGATGATGACTCAGCATGACCTTTCTTATGAGTATCGGAAAATTTTTTTGAAGTCGGAGTTGAAGCTACGCATTCAGGGCGGATTTGCTCAGGTGGGTCGTTATGTGGAATATGTACGTCAGCTGCCCTTTCTTCATCGTGTCTCAGTGATCGGGATGCGGCCCTTGAAAACACGTGATCAGGTGAGTACTGAACTTACGGTTCATTTATTCTTTTTTAGGGACTAGGGTGCGTTAAATAAGTGGATGTCACTGCTTTGTAGGTCGGTGATTTTCTTTTGTGCGTCTTGGGTGTTGTCTTGGATGCTATTGATGTAAATATGGCTGTTGTTTTCGGATTGGAGTGTGATATAAAATTCGGTTTTGGGGTCCTTGTTATGGATTTGGATGACTGAAAGGGGGTTATAGCCACGATTATCATGGCTGCTCGGATCGATGAGGTCGTTTAGGTAATTTAGGTTGTTTAGGGTTTCTAAGGTGATATTGATGTGGGTGTTGGGTTCAGGTAGGGTGATTTTTTTTTCTAATATGGCATGTAAGCTGGCGTATTGGATTTTACTGGCATTGGCGATATGGGCCTTTTTTTCGATGTTTTGTTGGAAATGGGTATAGGTGGGTTTGGCGACCAAGTAGATCGCGGCAATGACTGAGATGACAATGAGCAGCTCGATTAGGGAATAGCCCTTTGATGTTGTTTGGGATAAGAATCGTGTGATGACCTTCATATTAAAGAGGTACCCAGATTTGGGGGCCTTTAAACATTGAAAAAATCTAGCTTATTTTAGGACTTAGTTTAGGTCAGCTAAAAAGGCCTGGATTTCTTGGGGGTTACTTAAGATCAGGTTACGAGCGTAAGGGAGTGGGTTTTGGGTCACGTTAAGATAAGATAGGTCTTTAAATTGGGTTTGGCCTAAGAGCGTGATATCTTCGATATGGTTGTTTTTGAGATTAAGAAATTTGATATTTGGGAGTGAAAAGAGCGCTGAGATGGACTGGATTTGGTTGTGACTTAAATTGATTTGTGTCAGGTCTTTGAGCTGGCTGATGGGTGTGATATCTGAAACTTGGTTGTGTTTGATACTCAAGATTTGTAGTTTTGGGAGTTGAGATAGGGCCTGGATATTGGAGACTTGGTTGCTCATTAAGTTTAGTTCGACCAAATGGGGCAAGTGTTTGAGTTCAGAGATGTCTTGGAGAGAGTTGTGGGTTAAGTGTAAGGTTTTGAGCTTTTTGAGCTGACGGATACCGCTAATATTTTGGAGTTGGCAACTTGAAAGGTAGAGGGTTTCCAAGGCCTTGAATTTGAGTAATGGCTGTAGGGAATAGAGGGGCCGTTGAGAGATCATTAAGTATTTGAGTTTGGGTAGCTTGGGGAAGGGGGGCTGTACTTGGGTGTTATTTAAGTTGAGGGCTTGTAACTGTTTGTTCCCTTTCATGGTGTGGATGTTTGTGATGGGGTTATTGCTTAAGATTAGGGTGTTAAGGTGCCGGTTCTTTTGAAGTGAGGGGACATGTTGGATATGGCAATGGTCGAATGAGGCGGTAACTAATTTGGGGAGCTCTTGGAGGATTTTGATGTCTTTAACTTGGGAGGTGTTGGCGTATAGGTGCTTTAGGTAGGGGGTGTTTTTGAGATACTTGAGGGACTTGATTTGGGTAAAAGATAGGTCAAGTTCGATGAGTTTTTTGAGTTTAGATTGGCTTGATAGGGTATGAAGGGGGTTTGAGCTGAGGTTCAAGGAACGAAGTTTGGGGGCCTTGAGTCGTAGGATTTGGATCTGGTTATTGGATAGGTATAGGCTCTCAAGGTCGCTGATCTGATTTAGTGCCTCGGTGCTCTTGATGAAGTTTTGATTGAGATTGAGGTGTCTAAGATGGGGGAGTTGCTGGAGTCCGTCTAGGGAGCGGATCTGGGCATTTTCACATGATAGATGGGTGATGGGGTAGATGTGGGTGTAGGTGATGGGGGTTTTTCGGTTCAATTTAAGCTTCTTTTTTAGGCAGGAGGTGAGGTTTGGGTCTTGGAATTGAATCACCTGATGGCCTTGGTCTCTGAGCATGCGCTGTTTGGCGAAACTGTTCGGGCGATTGTTTTCGAATTGGATGATACTGGCAATGATGAGCCCAATGCTGGTCATAATAAGGGTGAGTTTTAATTTGGGCTTGGACATTAGCGCGCTCCTTAAATTGGGCTGCTAATAGTGTATCATAGTCCGGACTTTTGTCTCAATTCGGAGCTTGTATTATCGGGGCCAGGACAGGCTTAGGGATGGGTGGCTATGGGCACTAATATAAAGGGTATCGTTTTGTTGCTGGTAGTCCCAATCGACCTCTTCTTCGGTATGGCTGAGCTTGGGGCGCATGTTGGTGTAGGGGTTATTGGGTAGCTCTTCTAAGATACTGGGCACTAGATCGGATAGCTGCCTAGGGGGGGTGCCGGTCTCGTTGGTATATAGTTGGATGGCATGTTTTAAGTGGCGAAGGAGGCCGTTGAGCTGGTATTGGGTGGCAGAGAGACTGAAGTAGACATTTCCTGTGACCGGATCGCCGGTATGGGGGCTGAGGGTGATCTGTAGGACGGGGTGCTGTCGGGAGTGCTGGCCGTCAAATGGGGCTGTTTGGAAGGGGACCCAGTCATTGCTGTCTTTTTTGAGATGTTGGATCGTTACTTCTAGTCTGGCGATGGGGCTGTTTTGGATCTTGGCTAACCAAAGTTGGCTGGGGTCATGGTGGGGGCTATTGGGGAAAGCGGGGTTGGCGGTATCGATGGGTAGGCTGTGGTGTTGCTCATGCTGGAGGGTGTTGGCAATGTTTTCGAGGTGTTGGTAGAGGGTTAATTGGGTCTGGTTCTTGGTAAAACGCTGCATGGCGTCTGAGATGGTACTGACCCCGAATAAGAGCATGACTGCCAAGATACTGGTACTAATGGCCAGTTCGATGAATGAGAAACCGTTAAGGGCCCGTTTGGGCGTGAATTTACGCATGGATCTATAAGTCAGAATACCTTAATTACTGATAAAAATAAAGTTTTTTTCGGGCTCAATGCTCAGTGTTTTTTCTTCACTTTCGTAATGTAAGTGGATCTGGGTTTGGGTGCTGAGGCTTTGGGATAGGCTTTCTGACGGGCTTTGGGTGGTAGGTCCGATGAATAACTCGCCGTCAGGACCGAAGATAAGGGCTTGGTTACTGATATTACTACTTAATCGGATGGGGTCTTTTAGGGTGAGTGTCTCGTTGGCTTGCCAGGTATTTTGGGCAGGATCGGCGTGATAGCTTTGGATGGCGCTTTCGGATAGATGGACTTTTCGGGTCCGTTGTTCCCGTATACTGCGTTCTTTTTGTTGGCTTATAAAGGTAAGGACTTCTTGGCTACCCAGTTGGAGCTGGAGTTGGGCGTATAGGGGCTTGAGTACAGGGATACTAATCAGTAAGATAATGGCAATGGCGACGATACTGACCAGTAGTTCCATGCTACTAAATCCAAGTGCGAAATGACGTGTGTTTTTGTTCATTGTCTTATCCTGGCACTGAGGCTCTAAAGAGGGGTAAGTAGATGCCAGTAAGAATAGCAAAGATGTATAAAAGCATCAAAGTAAAATAGATCGGTTCGATATAATTAATGAGTTTTTGGCTACTAATGTCAATTTCATTGAGATAAAACTGGTTCAGTTGGTCCAGTTTCTCGTTCAATTTACCGGTCTGTTCGGCGTTTTTGAACTGATCGATGAGTGGTTTTGGGAAAAACCGGCTCGATTCAAAGGCCGCGCTTAAGCTGGAGCCTTGTTCGATTTGATTGGTGATTTGAGTTAGTTTTTGTTCGAATCGGCTATTGGGAAATAATTGGGTACAGATTTTTAAAGAGGTGCTAATGGTCAAGCCACTGGTCTGGAGTAGATAGAAATTATTAATTAAAATCAGG
>PBBE01000025.1 GCA_002716485.1 Actinomycetota bacterium | reverse complement strand
TATTTTTAACATCTTTTTTCCATACATACACCGGGTCAGACGGCAAGATTTGCTGATCACCCGGTAACATAAACCCAGCCGCTCGCACCCCATTTTCCCCCACTTTTAAATCTAATTCTGGATATAAAATCTCACCCTCTTCATTAGTATACGGCTCATTATTATAATCCCCTAAGCCCACATTTCCAGAGGCATTAACCACCATAGATGGGGTCACGGTATCATCTTTTGTCCATAAGTCCACCAAATAGCGTTGCTTACCGATCTCAGATTCATTTGGGGTTGGCAAATTCAGTTGTAATAAAGGTTGATCCAATTGAATATCTTGAGTCGGGTTCACCGCCATAGCACCATTCACCGCCAAACGCGCCTCACCCAAGTCGTCATAGCCCAAGCCTAATTTACCTGGGTTTTGAATCATTAAATGACGATCCGGCCCCACTAAATTGATTAAATGTCGTTTATACACCGCATCTACTTTCTCGGCCAATTCATCATCACCTAAAAAATCCGACACAAACGGCTTAAAGCCAGACAATCGATTTCGAGAATTTAGATACCCTCGCTCTTTTAAGACCATCTCAATAATTTCAGAGGCTTCATCCATCGCTGTCGTATTCTTCCAGTGAATAAAGTCCTCTTTCATCACATACAATTTATTAATAAAAAAATCATCTGAAATATTTGAATTCACCAAAGACACCGAGCCTTTTAACAAAGACTCTATCCGATCTGAATATAAATAAACCGGAACCCCTTCCACTAAATATTTTTTATCAGGAGTTAACTCTATCGTTATTTCTTCAATCCCATCTTCACCTAAAACACTTCGACTCAAATAAAATATTTCATCCACATCCTCAAACCCCAACTCACGCGGGTAAAGAAAGCTAATATATGGCATTATCAGTTTATTATCACCATCACGACGATAGGCTTGAAGTTGATCACTAGTAATAAACAGCACCTTACAATCGGTTCCCGTAACATCTTTAGGGCAATTATAATAATCATTCTTTGGAATTTTTTTCTCCTCACCAGTATCTGGCGTGGTAATCAAAACCTTACTTTTATCCCCCCCATCTGGTGGAGACGCAATCAAATACGCCCTTAAATACCTCGATAACTTCTGACGATAAGGAAAGCCCCAATCCAAATGAGACATATCATGGTCTACTAATTCAAAAATACGTGCCTCAGGAAGATTCGCCTCACGAAGATTCGTAGTCGTCACCTCAATTTGATCAGGGTCATTATATACCTGATTCAAATAAGCATATAAATTGGGGGTTGAAACTCGAATCCCTACCGGTGCCAAATCTAAAAAGCTTGGAAAGTCAAACACCGGCATATACCAATCAAACTCACCTTTATCATTAATATACCCATTCGCCAATAATTGATCATAAGGAACAAATAAGTCCTCTAAGGCACCCTTAAACCCGTCTTTAACCACTCTAGATAAGTCCATACTGTCAGGAAATAATCGTGCAGTAGGTGACGCTTCATTAACACCTTCATCTAAATTTGATAAAATAAACTCTAAAAGCGGTGCCTGTAAGATACCAATCTGATCATTATCTTCTTTTAAAACCAGCCACCCTTGACCAAGCAATCGCGCCCAAATCTCATCTGCAATATCAGTGGCAGTAAAAAGCAGTCCCCGAGAGTCAATAATACGCTGAAAGCGAGCCATAAGTGCTGATTTTTCAAATTCATAATCCTCAGGAGATAATAAGTCCCACCGATACAAGGGACGGCCTTTTATTCCCAGCGCCGTTGAATCCAACACATTTAACCCAATCCCCACCCCTGAATCTGAAAATACAAGGAATTGATTATGGGTACTAACCTGTTGACGCGCCGCTTCCATTTCAGCCTCTGAAGAAACATATTGGTGCCCAGACCAAATAAAACTGCCATGTTGAGTTGCCTCTGATAAAAATCCACCTGCAAATGAAAAGTAACCAGGTGCCCGGTTTCTAAATCCACCTATGCTAGTTGCATACGCACCTGAAACAAAATTTTCTGACCCTGCAATCACCGTGCTAAAATTACCACTGGCAATTAAATCTTTTCCCAATCCCACCGAATAAGCCCCAATTTTACTGATATCCTGATTCAAATAATTACTTTGATACCCCGCCTTAAACGCCCCTCGCTCCGGTAAAAAGAAGAACCGTGAAGACGGCTGATTTAATGTAAAATCAGGGTAATAAGAATCGACACTAATCGCCTCATTATCCAATATATTCAATAACATCATATCCGATCCCACTTGAAAATCAGGTAATATCTGACCCTCAATCACCAACCCCAAACTTCCTGATACATGAATGTTTCCTTCAGGATCTAAAACCCCCACACCAAAGCGATCCTTCACAGAGACAAACAAAGGGTCTTGATCCCCTAAACGATGTCCCGGTGACATTAAAAAGCGATCTTGTTGGCCATCCGCATCCAAACCAATGGTATACGTCGTCTCAACCCCATCCGATTCATATTGAAAGGTCATTGCCGGGTCTTTTAATGACACCTCTTGATCCGCCTCAATAAAAGGAGACCCAATTTCTAATATCCCCACTGGGTCTGGCTGACCAATCCCAATACCCCCATGCGTATAATACACATCACCCGCATAATTTCTCAAAAAGTATGTGCCCTTTGATACCGCCAATCGAAGCGGTGCTGCACCCATTAAAAAATCAGCCGCATCCAAGCTACCATGAACCGTTAACCCCTCTTGACGAGCATCCCCGCCCAAAGATACTTGCCCCAGTGCATCCACTTGGAACACCGGCTCTTCTGCCATAAAGCGAAGTATTGGATCTTGAATATTAATTTGACGAATGCCAACAGGGGCCCCTGTCGCCCCCCCCAAAGAAATCCCTTGGTCTGTCATCCTTAACAATGGTGACGATTCAACTTGAACATGATCAACAAAAAACGGAATCTGGCCAGCCTCTCCCATACCAAATACCCCTGAAAGCAACCGCCAATTCTCGCCATCATAGCCATAAAACAACTGATCTGTTTCATCATATTTAATCGTCCCTGCCCGCAATTCATCCGATGGGATCCCCCCTAATAACAAGCCGCCATCTACATCTAGTTGCGCCTTTGGTCGTGTCGATCCAATCCCTACTTTTTTACCCTCACGGGTATATAAAAACTCAACCTCTCCAATCCTAGTTTCTTTAGGGGTCCAATCAAAAACGGCGGATAACCGCTTCCCATTCTTCGTCAACCCTTTGGCATTAATAAGCCCATCAACATATAACTTTGTAACTGGGTTAGTCGAATGAATCCCCACATTCCCGCCCATATAAGTTAAATCATCTGATTCACTTTCATCCCAAAAAAACGTCTCCGATTTCAATTCATCTCCTTGCCGAAAACTATTGGCATTGATCGTCCCAGCCACATCCAAACCTGAATACTGATCAAAAAAATCTTGAAATATCTGTCGAATCTGCTCAGTATATGGCTTAAATCGGTAAGAAACATTAAAGGTCCCTTCTAAATTATCAATAGCAAATTCAGGCGTCACCCTGGCATAAGACGAAAACAAGTCCGCTTCAATATATCCATTAGAAATTAATTCTGCCCAAAGCAACTGAACATCATTTGAAGTGAACCCTGGAATTGCCAAAAATGCAGCCCGATCTAAATAGAACATATCCAATGGTCGATCTGTTTCAATCCCCACTCGCTGATATTCTGAGTCAATAAATAAAAAGTTCGGCGCACTTTCATTTTCTAATATAAAGTCGGCAAACACATTAACCGTACTTGTAAACGCCGTCCCTGCGACTAATTTTGATGCATCTGGATATAATACCGTTTCGGCCTCTTGAGCAAAAATAACATAAGGCACTGAACGCAAAAAATAATCAAACGTCTCACCACTCACCGTCACTTGAATGGAAATATTTTCCCTCACAAACACCGAGTGATCCAACTCAGACTCCCCACTACCCAAGACCACAGAAAAATACCCCTGATTCACATTTACGGCCTTAAATCGCCCTGTCCAAAGAGGGTCCTCTGATGCAGGGTTCGGCAAAATAGCCACCCATAAATCATAAGGGCCTTGATAATCTGAATTTAAAAATTGCTGAAAATTAACTTTAACTGATTTTGCATACACTGGCGTTTGGACAATAGTGATTCCCACAATGCCTAAAACCAGTATCCACAAAATTGTTAATTTACGCCACATAAACCCTTCTTTCTCTTATAGTGAGACCCCTAATGAAAAATAATGAAATTGCTCAAAATCAAGATGACGAAGCTCTGCTTTCAAATTCTTTTCCAATGCATAATCTAAATTCAATCCAAATAAAGTAAGACCGACTCCCAATGTAAAACTCCGATCAACATCCTGTCGGGTGATATAGTCTTCATTAATCATACGAGTCAAAGGCTCTTCACGATACCCCGCAGACACCTCCAATAACTCATCAAATAAAACATATCTTAAAGATGCATTCTTAACAAAAGAATGCCCCTCCACCTTACGCAACTGAGCCAAGGCCCGCCATCGCTGCCGATCATATTTCATTGATAATACGGACTCTAATAATAACTCCTCCATTCTTCCCTGACTAGAACCGGCCTTATTCAAATCGGATCCACCCTGAGTATCTTGATATTTAATATCCCTTGAAGACAAGACATTCTTCAAGACATAAGACACATCCACTTTCTTATAATCAAAATACACGCCGATATCAAAATTATACCCTGACCCAGAAACAGTATCAAATTTTGTTCGATAATAATTTCCAGCTAGGCCCAAATGAAAGCGATCCGACATAGAAAATTGATACCCCATTTTAAATAACTGACTCAAATATGAAAACGAGCCCGACACCGAATAGGACTCAACCCCATCAAAACTCTGATGATTAATATACGGAATCCCTTCCACACCAAGCCCCATATAGCCCAACGCAAACACACCCCATCCAGGAACACGTTTAGACGCTGAAAAGCTGCGATAATTAACCTCATTCATTAATGTAGTCGAAAACAAGCTCACTGAGTTACGATTGGTCATATGCAAGCCTGCCGGATTTTCAAATAACACAGAAGATAAAGGGGTAAATCCTTGAACATGACCTTGTCGCACCATATATGCCGACGAGCCCACCACTTCAGGCATAAAATAATTGGCCGCCAGTACCGGCATAGCCATTAAAAAGCAACTAAGAACGACCCCTAATTTTATATCCTTTAATTTAATCATGGTTTCACCACCATTTTTCCTTTCCCTAAAACCTTATCCTGATGAACCAACAAAATAAAATAGACCCCTGCAGATAAAAAATGACTATCAGAGCCCTGTCCACCAAACATAAAGGTCTCTACATTAATAGGAATTTTATTCCAATTGGGTTGCTTTAACCCCCCATTGCCTCCTTTATTATGCATTTTCTTAAACATTAGCTGCCCCCTCATATTATAAATTCTTAACTCAATATCCATATTTTTAGACAAGCGATACACAATTTCGCCCCCCTCATCTTGTCGAACAGGATTAGGATAACAAAAAGGGCCTTCTTCGACTTTCGCTTCCACGGATTCTTCCTCAACACTGGATAATAAATTCGGCCCTAAAGAACTGGTCACCCCATTCGTATTTACCGTACTTCCAAAGCCAAAATTCACCACATGAAGACGCTTATCAAAACGACTTTTAGATCGCTGATTAGCAAAACGAGAGTATTTACCTACCAAACCTGTCGCATGTTGAACCATCCGGCTACTAGATACCTGTTGAATTTGCAACGCAAACCCCAACTCATTTAAAGGCACTAATAAACAAAACAACAAGGCTAAAACACCGGTTGTCAATGAACTGATTCGACATGTCTTTCTAAGGTTAAGCTGCACCTAATGCCTCCATACTAGTTAAACTAAACAATTTAGTAGATCTTGGTCTTCTTACTTCTTATATCGGGTATTTAAGGCCAGAACTTGCACGAAAAATCCGTCTTATTTAGATTCACTCACATCTTAAACTGGCCCAGAAACGTGTGGGTTAAATAAGTGGCTCATTAAGTTAATTAATTTTTATTTAAATTAAAATTGACATTAATTGTCATCGTCATTATACTTATCTGTCATGAAATGCCCACATTGCGGGGATCATCATCATGCCAAACATCGTCATCAAAAGGGAACTTCAGCAGTACAAAAACACGGTCATTATCGGCGAAAATCCGATTCTCGATTCATCCAGAGGTATTTTTGTCATCAATGTCAGCGGACATTTTCATTGGCTATCCATGATCCCGCCTATCGCCAAAAAAAACGTCGGATTAACCATCCACTTAAAGTCCTGCTGGCCTCGTCAGTGTCCATGCGACGTGCGGCCAAGATTTTAGGCGTTTCTCGTCATACAGTCGCCAAAAGACTGCCCTTTTTAGCGCAATTATGTCGAGACCGTCATGCCCAGTTTTTGGATCAAAGCCCAGCCATCCGTCACCTGCAGCTAGATGAGTTACATACAATTGATCATACCAAGCTCAAGCCCCTGGCAGTGGCGGTGGCAGTGTGTGCGAAGGGCCGGAAAATTCTAGGTGTTGAAGTCTCTAGTATGCCAGCGACGGGGCCCTTGGCTACAAAATCCAGGCAAAAATATGGGCCGCGTCCAGATCGACGGCGCCAAGGGCTTCAGCAATTACTGGCCCGATTGGTCAGCCATGTGGATCATCACGCCAAGATTGATACGGATTCCCACCCCTATTATCGTGCCTTGATATCACGGTATTTTCCGCAATCTGCCTATCGGCAAGTGTTGGGTAAAAAGGCAGCGGTCGCGGGTCAAGAACAGGTACAAAACAAGGGCCATGACCCGCTTTTTGTGATTAATCATACAATGGCCATGCTCAGGGCCAATATCAATCGCTTGGTCCGGCGAACTTGGTGCACGACCAAAGACCCCACCCGATTGGCCGATCATTTGGCCATTTATATGTCCGTTCATAATCAGATGTTAACGGCCTGAATCACCATTCGTAGACCCTGGATCAATGACGGGATCTTTGCCGCCTTTGTTTAATGGCCAATACGCACATTAACCTCACTTTATTCTAAACTTATTGACAGACTTTTTTCAAAAAATTAGGGCCTACTTTTAACACACAATTGCACATATTGTTAACCCACACGCTTCTGGGCCAGTTTATACTATGTCAGTCATTAGATGCAAAAAACTCACGATATAGATCGTGAGTTTTTTGATGTCCCGCCCCAATTAACAAGCCCCCCCGACTTGTTGATCAACTTTAAATTAGAAGTTGAATTTTGTAGACACTAGGATTTGAGTGATATCAGTGTCATCTGCTTTATCAAAGTCTTTTGCAGAATAAGCCACTGAAGTTGATACATTGTTACCCAATGAATACTCAACACCTGCAACTAACAATGTGTAGTCTTTGTTGTTGGCTGCATCGCTAGACGCTGTATCCCACTTTGAAGAGTCATATCGACCAAACGCAGAGATTTTGTCGTTGATGCTGAAGTTACCGTATGCAGATAACCCTGTGTTGTCATTTGACTTAAGACCTTTAACACCCGTAACCATATTGTACTCAGCGCCAATTGATAGGTTGTCCATTACTTGGTAACCAGCCGCAACCGCCATTAACCCTATGGTCTCACCATCGTTGGTATTATCAGTAGCATCAGGCCCTTTCATCATATCATATCGAACTGCCGCATTTAGTCCGTCTATCACATTGATTTGTGCACCAATAGAGGTCCGAAGCTCACCAGCGTCATCTTGCGCATTTCCATAACCTTCGCCATTTGAAAGCCCCACTGTAGCAGTGATTTTCTCGTGAACCTCAACTTTAGCAGAAACGCCATCGTCAGCACGGCTTCGGTGGCTAGCTAAATAAGACTCAGCAATGTCTCTGTGTCCCCATTGTGCTTCTTGAAAGCTATAAGCATTGGTAGGTTGTCGACCAATTTTTACGGTTGCCATAGGAACTAAGTTTGAAACAGTCACATAGGCATTTTGAACTGCATTTGTTTCTAAAACGATTCTTGCACTCACGTCATCACTAACGTTGTGGTCAATACCCAGCTCCACAGTCGGGGCATTAAATGCCTTCTCTTGTGTAACGCCGTCGGTTTGGTCTAATTCTAAATTCCCAAACGCTGTTCCTGAGATGCTAGCAGCCATTGCAGCTGACCCAGTCATTAGCATTATGCCTGCAACACTCCCTATCAATTTGATTGATTTCTTTTTCATTTTATTTCTCCTTTTTTATAGGTTGGATTTACAGTCATCATATACCATAAAATTTTAGAATGCAAATTTTTCTTACCCCCTATTTCTGGCTTGTCTTACATGCCACATTCTATTTTTAGCTACTCTTAGTTAAAAAAACGCCCCAAAGACAGTCAAATTAATCGGCAGATAAGGCAAATTGGAGTTGTGCAACCGTGTAAAACGCAGCCAACTGAGCCGTTAAAATGGAGGTTCCCAAGGAACACTTGTCAAAGCCTACTCGACTTAACTGATCCGCCTCAGATTCACTAATCCCACCTTCAGGACCAATCCATATGGCAATATTTTTGGCAGCCTTAAAGTCGCTCTTTTGTTCCATAATAACTTGAGAGAGTTGCTTCTGATTATAAGACTCCCAAGGTAATAATTTAATGTCATATTTAGACCAATCTGTATTCTGGATACATGAGTGGGCAACTTGGATCGGTTGAATAGAGGGCAACCGGTCTTGTTTGGACTGCATACTGGCCAAACGCAAAATCTCTTGCCATCGATGTTGTTTCTTTTGATAGTCCCGCTCTTTTACCTGAACCACCGTCCGGTCACTGATAATCGGAATAAATTCCTGAACGCCAACTTGGGTACAATGATTTAATAAAGAGGAAAAGGCCGCCTGCTTAGGCAAGCATTGAAACAAGGTAATTGTAGGTGATGATATGGATATGGCAACAGGTGCCGAGACAGATTCAATATTCATGACGTCCCGACTAAAGGACGTAATTAACGCGTTCTGCACCTTCTCACCGTCAATCACCAGCGCAACAGGGTCCTTGGGCTTTAGTCGTAAGACCCGATTTAAATGATGAGCCACATCTGAACTTAACTGGCAATATGTCTGATGATAGTCATCAGAAGAAATAAAGATCCGGGTTGTCATCTCACCTTGCTATTGACAATTAACGATGAAAAGAACTTAATAAGCGCCGTCGTGTCGGGTGACGAAGCTTCTTTAATGCTTTCTCTTCAATTTGACGGATCCGCTCTCTAGTGACATTATAAACTTTACCCACTTCTTCTAATGTCCGTGGCCGCTCGTCATCAAATCCAAATCGTAGCTTTAAGATCATTTGCTCACGCTCTGTTAAAATATCCATGGTCTTTAACAGTTCTTCTCTTAACAAATTTCGATTCGTAGATGACTCAGGGTTCTTATGTTGCTTATCTTCAATAAAGTCGCCCAGCTTTGACGTATTATCATCCCCAATCGGAAGCTCTAAAGATAAGGGCCCTTGGGAATATCGTCGGATGGACTCCACCGTTTGAATATTTAGCCCGGTTCGTTCTGCCAACTCTTCATCAGTAGGCCAACGACCCAACTCTTGCAAAAGCTTTTTGGCCTCTTTCTTAACTTTATATATATTTTCGACCATATGTACCGGCACTCGAATGGTTCTAGATTGATCCGCAATGGCCCGAGTAACGCCCTGCTTAATCCACCAGGTTGCATAGGTAGAAAATTTAAATCCTTTTTTATAATCAAATTTTTCTGCTGCACGAATGAGTCCTGCATTGCCCTCTTGGATTAAGTCTAAAAATAATAGCCCTTGACCAATATACTTTTTTGCAATCGATACAACTAGCCTCAAATTAGAATTAATCAATTTTTGCTTGGCTTCTTCATCCCCTTTAGCCACACGCTTGGCCAAATCAACCTCTTCATCTGGCTTTAATAAACTTATTTCACCTATATCTCTTAAATACATTTTAACGGAGTCATCTAGGTAAACATTTTTACCCATGACCTCATCATGGCCTTTTAATGAGGCCAATTCACTTTCCTTACTTTCTCGATTCGACTGAACATCTTCTTCAAAATCATTTGAAAATGTGGTCTCTATCGCTGCAATATTTGCCTGAGGAGTTTCAGTGCGCTCCATCATGGGGGCTTGGGCGTTAATAAATGGCGCCTCACTTGCCGATTCTTTGATCTGAGTGTCTTTTTTATCCATTGCCATTTAGTTACTCCTTCTTATTTGCCCGTCTATTGGAATTAGAATCGAGCGACTTCCTTTCGGATATTAGGAATTAAGAATACAATTATCACAAATCGCTTACCATTGCAATACCTTCAAACAATACTGGTTATTAATGAAGAACCGATACCTTCAAGATTATCACCATATGCCGCCGGGCTTATTTAGACCGATATGTAATCCGACCTCTCGTTAGATCATACGGAGACAGTTCTACTTTAACGGTATCTCCTAATAAAATTCGAATGTAATACTTTCGCATTTTACCCGAAATATGGGCAATGATTTCCTGCCCTGTCTCTAACTTCACTTTAAACTGGGCATTGGGTAAAGATTCTACCACCACACCACTCACTTCAATATACGATTCTTTTTTACTCATCCTTTAATGCTATCGAAAACTGAGCAAACATGCAAATCAATTCTTTATGGTATCTATTTATCACCTCCTATTAATCCAATATTAATCTTCCCCTGACCCTTATTTAATCTTAAGTCGATACGGTAGTTGATAAGGGCTATCTTAACGTTTTGGCCCTCCTATTTTAGCTTAAGGAGATTTCTTATGATGTCAATCGGACGACTTGCCAGTACCCTATATACCCGGTATCAAAGCCATTCAAAGTCTTATCATAGTCATTTAATTCAAAATTTTGAGTCCCCTAATAATGCCGGTGCGCTTGATAAAAATGATCCCAACGTGGGCACTGGTCTTGTCGGCGCACCTGCTTGTGGAGATGTCATGAAACTTCAAATTAAAGTGGACGATGCCAATAAAATTATTGACTCTAAATTCAAAACCTTTGGATGTGGTGCCGCCATTGCCTCTAGTAATATTGCTACAGAGTGGATTAAGGGGAAAGACCTTAATGACGCTCTAAATATATCTAATCAAGATATTGCCCAACACCTTAAACTCCCGCCCGTTAAATTACATTGTTCGATGTTGGCTGAAGATGCCATTAAGGCCGCTGTCAACCACTTACAATCAAGCCGTTCAGACAAGACCTAATCTTTGTTGGGATCCATATTGAACCAAGGCGAGCTGAAAGAGTAAAAACGCGCCAACTAAGGCATCGATCCCGGCCTTCTCACCTGCCACTTCTACCAAATCACTCCCCCTAATGTTGCGGCCCGATTTGAGCAATTTATGAAGCAGGTAGATGACCTGTTGATACGTTAAGCCACCTGGCACTGGGGTTCCGGTTTGGGGGGCATATTGGGGACTTAACCCGTCAATATCGATACTCACGTACACGTCTTGGGGCAGTTGGGCAATCATTTTTTCACATTGCTGAGCCCAGCTGACCCCTTCAAATTGTTCGGCCGCAAGGCCTTGATCCAAATGCCAAAAAATTCGACCTGGATAGGCGTGACGCAGGGCATCTTCTTCCGGACAGTAGTCTCGGCCACCCACCTGAACCAAACTAAGATGATCGATCTGAGTTATCAACTCATACATCACCGACGCATGGGATGAGCGAAAGCCCTGATAGGCTGATCTTAGGTCCATATGGGCATCAATTTGCAAAACGCCTAAGGCATCTGTCTGTTGGGCCACATGAGAAATGGGTCCGCGGCTAATACTATGGTCCCCACCTAATACAATGATGGACTTTTTCGCTTCATCTAATATCTGCATTTCACGACCTAGCCACTTAGCCAAGGCATCGGACTGGGCATCCACAGCTTGGGTCAGTGATTCATCAATTGCATGATCGCCCTGTTCTAAGCCTTGGATATAGGCGGCAACTTGTTGCCCTAGCACCTGATTTTTGGACTGCCAATCTGAATCAATCGGGGCCATATAAATGCCGGTCTCCCAAAACTCAGGTATGATTGGGTTGCCAATATCAATTTCACTGGAACGATACAAGATCTGACCAGGTGCACCCGCACTGCCCCGCTTTCCACTGGCAGTCACATCCCAAGGGACTGGTAGCACCACGGTTTGAGCGTCACTTAACTGACTCCCTAATCCAAAAAGGCCTTGTGTTTTGTTTCCAGTTTGATTTGGGTTATTGAGCATCTCACTTTACCTCTATTTATCCTTTGTTATGATTCCCATGCTAACTTAGCTTGTATTTCGTGACAAGAATATCGCCTTCATTTAAGTTCTAAATAATCATTGGATTCTTTTTATTTTTTCATGTTATTCTTAGTCACTCAGTTTTTTAAAAAAATTGAGCCGTTTCTTTGCATCGTTTTGAGAGGGATCGCATCCACTCAACTGCCTTTAACTCAATCCTTGTTTTTAATCTACCCAATCCATCACTGACTTAACAGGAGCCCAATATGTCCTTATCCCCCACAACCTTTATTCAAATACGCCCTAAAATTTGCGCCATTCCCCGTCCCCTTTCCCCTACTCAAGACCCCTATCAACTACGGGCCAATCAACTGAAGCGTATCCCTCAAGAGGTAATGAAAATTCTCGATGGTATTCACCACTCTTTTATGACTGGTGCTGGCCAACGTTTATACAAACGCTGGGGCTCCATTTCTCAGCTTTCCTTTTCTTTATGCGCCCCCCATGCCAACGCCATTGCAAAGGATCAAGACCTCCCACCTGGCCCAATCAATATCAAGATCTTAATCACTTTTAATTACGCCCCTGATGCTACTATAGATACCACTATTGACGACTTTAATACTTATATTGACCAATTTAAAACTTCTTCTGCTCGATTTGAAGTCCAACTTTACCGGCACTTTCTGCTTCCTCTTTTTGCGACTGATGATGCTGAGGTTTATCTTTCTTCCAAATTCCCACCCCGACTCAACCAACCCATTGAAACGGCTCAACTGGCCTTTGACTTAAATACTCACGCTTCCCTCTTCATTTCAATCCCCTTAAATCGATTACATTTCTCTGAATTCCTCCCTCGATTCTTGGATCAATTAGGTCATCACCCTCACCTACTCCAGCCCTCAATATTGACCCAGCTCCCCATTCACTTACCGGCAGTTTTTACGTATATTAAATCCTTCTCTATTCAGCTTATTCAAGAAACCCCAGATCAAAATATTGATGAGATTATTCCTAGGATTCGAATGCTCTTAATTGTATTAAAGGCATACTCAATCACAGACGGAGCAAATAACCCCTACTTTGACTTTAGAAGTGTATGTATTTCTCAATTATTGCGAAAAGGCTTAACGCGTCAACAAATTAACGAAAAGCTGCCGGAAATTCAATCTGATCAGCGCTTAGGTGTCCATGAGCAATACGTTCTCATTTTAAACCATCTTTCTCAAGCGACTCATACAGCGCTCTTTTCTGACTCAACATTAATCCAATCAACCGTTACTAATGAACTCACTCTATTTCGTAATCATCTCCACATTATTTCAGGGCAACCAGGGCCTCTAAGCACCTATTTATCTCTCAATGTTACTCCACTTAAATACGTCTTGGTAGATATCTTATATCATCTGGGGACCTCACTATTGAAACTACCCGACGCATTAAACCCTGATCAGGACCGCTTATTTGCGTCTTTATCTTCTGTTTTTGATAGTCACTTTACGCTCCCCCTTCCAGATGCGTTAGCCGCCTTTGGAATGGCGTTAAAAAGCGCTCATTCTTTTTCTCAATATCGACAGAAACTGGCCCTTCAACACTGGCAATCTATTCGGTCTTTTGTTGAACGACCCACGCTTATGGCAGCCTTCAATAAGCTCCATCATCACTCCCAACGACAGCAAGCCGCCAACCAACTTCAGCCTCTTTATTTGAAATGGCGAAAAGACAAGCAATCTTGGGCCTTGTCTCAATGGAAAAGTTATTCTCATACTCATGCTTCATTTGATCGATTTAATTCTATTCTTCACTCTATTCTTATGCGTTATAAGATACGTCTGGCCATTGGCACGCTGAATCGGCATGCCCGTTATCAACAATTGGCTCAACGATCTGAACACCGAACTTTAACTCGTGTCTTTAAGCACTGGGATCAGTGGAAGAATCATCACCAAGCACAGGTCCTTTCTGAGCGAAACGATGGCTTAAGAAAACACATCTTTAGGCTTACTTTTCTAGGCTATTGGACCCAATGGCAACAGGTAACCTATCATCACCGCTCCCTTGAAGAAGCCTATACCCGCCCGGCCTTTATCCAATGGAAACGTCGTCATCAACTTCAGTTATTCGTTAATGACATCATCCAAACAAAAGCCAAGCTAACCAGTCAAATAAAACAACAACTTACTGATATTTATCAACAATTGGCTGAATACTGGGACCTGCCTAAAGATACGCCAATTGACAAAGATTGCTTTTTAACCACGTACCCTAACATCAAATTATCCTCCGCCCAATTCAAAAAACTGCGGCCCTTACTCTTAGCGCTCTCAACATTGTATGAGCAACTTGATACTCGTGAGATTAATCCTCTATTGAGCCACTTGGGTCATGTCATTGCCTATGCACTTATTCGTCCCATTAAAGAAGATTTGGGGGCACTACTGTTTCCTTCTTTTCAACCCCAAGAATTAACAGCGATTCACGATCATATCTTTTCCCTACCTGACTGCCTAAAACCGTCACCAGCCCTTAGTCTCTATGAGCTATTTATTGATAGTAGTCGACTTAAACAGATGTCATTTCCTGAGACGATCAATGCCTTTGATCGGTTCAAAGCCCACTTTGAGAGCCCCTCTTTGTCAAACCTAATGGATGCAGAACTATCGGCCATAACGGCGATTAATTTTATTTACTTAAAAGGGCCTTTTTGCCTACTTTATAGTGACGTGACCGTTGAATGGCCGGCACTGCGCTGTATTGCCGATGCCCTAACTACAGATACAGAGGCCTATTATTATTTTCATATCTGCTATCACCTGTTTAATGGCATGGATATCTTCGGACTAGAGCCAAAACGACAAAACCTTCAAGATCTTCCCACTATTCCCCAGCTTATTCTAGAAGGGACCAAGCGCATGTCTGCCATAGGAATGACCCAACTAATCTTTCATCAATTAACCCATATAAATGACCATATTAAAACAGACGCCATTAATCGTCTTAAACCTTATTTTAAAATGCTTAGACCAGAGGCGTGTCGCCCGGTCTATTTACAATCGCTACCCACTAACCACTACCAGCGATTAATCACTGCCATTCAGAAGCAATTAATGTTGATTGATGATGAATTAAGTTCTCTTGACGTACTTAAAGCCAACCTGCAAACCAATCAAGACCTTATTCTTGTACTATCCCAACAGTACCAGCACCTTAATTCACTTTCAAAAAAAGACCGATTAAGCCGCCCTGATCTCCATCTATTTTATTATGAAACATTATTACGTAGTCTATGTATTTCCGTAATTCAATTATTTGATCTTATGCCTGAAGGTGTCCATAATTGTATAGATACCCATATCAAGGGCCAATTCTTAGATAACTACGAACGACTTAGGGCCCTTGAGCTACCTAAACATCTTAAAAGTTATTTTACAGATTACTTGCAATTAGAACGATACTCTTTGTTACAACGTAGCGACCCAACCCCTTCACTTGATCATTCTTGGTTGCCCTGCCAGCAACTCATTTCTAGTTTAAAACGGGATTCAGCAGAGACTGAATTCAACACCCGACATGATCTATGGCAGTTATCTCTTTATGTATTCCAAATTGAAGATATATTCCGGTTCCTTGATCATCAAATCATTTCCTACTTGAAAGCCAAAATCAGCGTTAATTTACCTGAATTTAATGAACATGCACTCAATTTTCAACACGCCATTAATCGCTTAAACGATGTAATAGGCAAATTAAATTCGACTCTTCCAACCACAAGCAAGGACATAGCCACTCTTTTTAATGACCCTGATCAAACTAGGGTGATTGAGTACTTACGCTCCGTTATTTCCTTTGATTTTATTGACCCTAATTTAACACAGAAATCTCTGTCAGCACTGCCTAAACTTTATACTCAAATTCGTGACGCTTGGCCCATTATCCTGGCCTTTTTTGATATTCCAATTGATTCAAAACAAAATCGATACACTCAAATTTATGAAAGTGCAATCATCTACTTTTATCAAGCCTACCGCTCACTTCTTCAGGTATTATTTAATCAAGTCCCCAATGCCACCATGGGCTTTAGTATCCCGCAACTAATTCAGTATAGCCAAGAGAAACACCCTGAACATCAAGATACGCTATCTAAGGTACTTTTACTACTTACTGATCTTAAGTTTTCGAGGCCCATGGTTGAGTTTTTACGTAAAGACACTCAAAACATAATTGATACCGATATACCTATACACTGCTTAAAAGACTCAAACTTGCTATTATCCAATATTTCTAAACGTGTTCACTTTCTTTTCTCAAAAGATGCCCCTGCACTTATTGATGAGGATCAGGTAATCACCTTGCTAAATAAATATGAAACCACCTTCAAATCTACCATGGACTTGTTTAAGAAACATTTCTCTTCTGATCGCTTTGAATCTTATGCTAGATCTACATCACTTATGACTCAAATGAGTCATTTTACTTCTGAAATGCAACTCATGGGTGCCGCTCAACAACATCCGTACTTTCCAGCTTTATATCGTAAAAAAGATTTTTTTAGACCCTATCTTGATCAACTCAAAAAATGGGTGACACAAATTCCGGTCAACCTGCAGTCCCATATTCACCCCCTAGAAAGACCTAAGCTCAACTTATCTGATATTCTTACAAACGACAAACTAGAGACCTATACATATGCGGATCAGACTATGTTTCTTGCTAAAGCAATGATTCATTATGTCACATCACAAGTCGAACTGGATCAGCGAGAGCTTATTGATCTATTTCAGCATCACTTATTACTCCTAAACAAACTATCAGAGCCCTATGGAATACTTAATAAAGATTACTATACTCTTTTAATTAAGGTTAAACCTATATCTAATTTTCTATCTCTTCATCAACAACGTTTGTTATTTTCAACCCTTAATCATCTCCCTGACCCCATTGAGCCTCAATTTATCTTGTCTTGCAAACAACTCAGTAAAGCATCTCTAAGTACCGTTGAAAATCAATTGAAGGATCTACCCTCTGATAAAAGGATCTTTATTCTATTTGATTCGATACTGGGAATTCTCGCTTGTAATCAATTACTACTTCGTCCCGACCACCGGTTTTCTCTAGTAACAGAGCCAGGATATAAAGAGAACTTTACCCGCGTTATACGCATGTTCTATAGTAAATTATTGTCGCGCTCTCAAGAGACACCGAAGACGATCAAGCAACTGAAGGAGTATTTACAGCCAACAATCGGGCAACTGGATAAACAGCTTGAGACAACGACTCGCAATGAGATTATAGACTATCTTAAGGGACAGATAAAAGAACTGAATCAATTTAAAGAACAGCCCATCTCTTTGCTTCGTCTTTTCAACTATATCAAGAACGAATTCTTAGTATTAATCCCAAATGAAAAAACCGAGATCACTAAGCAAATCAATAACAATATGAAATACCTTGATCAAATTGACGAATTGAAAAGTAACACTGAAAAGGCATATTCAACTCCCCCACGCATGGACTTAAGTCATTCAAAACAAAAAACACAAGAAAAAGACAAGCGCTCTTCAGGTAAAAAGAAAGGAAAAGGCAAACGACCTTCAGCCAAAAAGAAAGGGAAACGTAATCAGACTGCCAAGGCAGCCCCAAGTTGATCCCCATCTAGTGCAGCTGCGAGCGCTGACGGTACGGCCAAAAAGGGGGCCGCCTCTGTAGCAACGGCTGACAGTAGCCGCGGCCATGTTCACCCAAAAACTTCCCCTGATCAGAAACAGCAAGAAGCGTTATATCACTTTCTTCTAACAGCCAATGATGAGATCATAAAAAAGATGTCCAAATAACTGACTACAGACCTAACTGTCGTCG
Source organism: Actinomycetota bacterium (assembly GCA_002716485.1). Taxonomy (GTDB): domain Bacteria; phylum Margulisbacteria; class Marinamargulisbacteria. Next base: position 19,644 of record PBBE01000025.1, on the reverse strand, counting down.
AAGAAAGGCATCCCGTTCATCCGAATCCATCGGTGAGGGCCCTGAAGACGGCGGCTTTTTCGTTTTGGCAAGCCCCCCAAACTTGATGGGCACTTTTCTGACCTGGACCTGTTTGGGCCGTTTTTTCAGGTCCTTTTTAAGCTGATCCGCCTCTTCTTTCCAGCGCTTCTGTTGCGCCTTTTGATCTTCCGAATCTGGTATCTCTTCCTCATTCATGATATGTTTATTATACATTAGACTACCTCATAAGGAAGCCCCTATGCGAAAGGCCATTCTACTCATTGATCACGGATCTCGTCTTGATGAAGCCAACCAAATGCTGACTCAAATTGCAGTCCTGTTACAGACCCAAGACCCATCTCTTATGGTCCATATCGCCCATATGGAACTGGCCGAGCCTGATATTGCTGCTGGAATTCAAGCCTGTGTGGATGACGGGGCAACCCATATTGTGGCACACCCGTATATGTTAGCGCCCGGCCGACATGCCGTCCAAGATATCCCTACCATGGTCAAGGCTGCTGCCAAGCAACACCCTCACGTTCAGGTTCATGTCTCTGAACCCTTAGGCGCGCATCCCTTAATGGCCCAGGTGATTTTAGATCGCTGTACTCCCCTACTAAGCGCTGATACTTAAGCTCAAACTGGGGTTAATTGGATATGATACCCTGCATGCTTACGAATATTAAGGACCAGGCCTTCTTCAAATATTAAATATTGGCCCTTAACGCCTATCAAGCGACCCGATAGGCTGGACTGCTTATCCAAAGATATGGACTTCACTTTTAAAGGAAACTCTACAACGGGATATTCTAGGGAATGAATGGGCTGATCCATGATCATATACGGCCTATATTCATCACTTAAATGGGGTAATAGGCCCTGAAGCACCTCGTCGAGATTTGCGTCAGTGACTTGATTGGTCAACATTTTTCGCCACTGGGTCTTATCGGCCACATGGGCTTTAAGGGCCACCTCAATACAGCCTGCCAAATAGCGGTTCGGTGTCTCAGCAATAATTTTGGCCTTTATGGCCCCTTGGTCAATCCACCGAGTGGGCACTTGGGTGGCACGGGTCACCCCCACTTTCACGCCACTGGACAAGGCCAAGTATACATAATGGGGTTGGTCATGGTTTCGCACCTCCCACTCTGGGTCTTTTCCTTTTTGTAGATGGGCCTCACATAACTCTGGCCGAATCACACAGGGCGCTGTTTCTGGTGCATCCCGCCAACATGGGTAACAATAGCCATCATAGGTCTTTTTGATGGCCCGATCACACTTGGTACAGGTGATCTTGCCTTCAAATTGAATCCTAATTTCTTGACCGACCCAGCCACTGATATCCGCTTTTGTATCAGAATCTGATACCCAATACCGTATAGGGGACTGATCTTCGACACACATTTTACGTAAGCGCATATAGCAGCCCTAATCGATTGGGTTAATCAAGAGCCCTGACCGAAGCTTTGGCTCAAACCAAGTGGACTTGGGTGGCATGAGTTTCCCCGCATCTGCCACTGTCATTAATTGCTCTACACTTGTGGGATACAAGGCAAAGGCCACTTTACTGTCTTGTCGGCACCTTAACTCTAGTTCTTCTAGGCCCCGGATCCCGCCCACAAAAGAAATGCGTTGGTTGGTTCTTGGGTTATCAATTCCTAACACCGGATCTAAAATTAACGTTTGTAATCGTGCTGCATCTAGAGATTGTACCGGATCTGGCTCAAATTGACGGGGATCTTTGAGTTGTAATTGATACCACTGATCATCTAAGTACATGCCAAACTTTCCAGCTGAATCTGGTTTGGCGTCTTGATGCGTCGCTTTTTCTTCAATCTCAAAATAGGGTTTTAATTGTGCCATAAAGTCTGAACTTGATAGCCCATTCAAATCTTTGACACATCGATTATAATCCAATACATTCAACTGCGCTGATGGGAACATGACCCCTAATGCAAAGTTATACGCTTCATTGCCTGTATGATGAGGGTTGGCGGCTTGTCGCTCTTTTTGGACGCGACCCGCAGCGGCCATACGGTGATGACCATCGGCAATATAGAGGGCCGACACCTCTTTAAATCCGGCTTGAATCGCCTGAATCACCTCAGGATCAGACACCTGCCAAATTTGGTGTTGGACCCCATCATCGGCAGTAAAGTTGATAATAGGCATCTCACTTTGTTGCTGATTGATGAGTGTATCCACATCATCGTGACGTCGATAAGTTAAAAAGACCGGTCCTGTATTCGCACCGACCACATCAATATGAGTGGCCCGATCCTGTTCTTTATCGGGTCGGGTTTGTTCATGCTTTTTAATAATATCCTGATCATATTCTTGGACACGGACCCCGGCCACTAGCCCCACTTGCCGGTGATCACCTAGCGTAAGGGCATAAATATAAATAGACTCTTGCGTATCCTGGGATAAAATACCCGAAGAGATTAGAGACTCTAATTGCACTTTGGATTTTTGGTGTAACTCGGCATTGGAAACCGTTGTATCTTCACTAAAATGCATCTCAGGTCGTATCACCGTTAAAAAACTATTGGGTTGCTGTTTAACCAGGTCTCGTACTTCTGCTTCTGAATAGACGTCATATGGCAAAGAGGCCACTTTTTCAGCCCATTCCTGATTGGGTCTAAGTCCTTTAAATGCATTAATCGTCACCATAATATGTGTTGTCCTTTCATCAAATGACGGCGCTTCTTATGAATACAATTTGTCATTTGTTATTGCTTTTGGGTTTTATCATACCATAGCCACCTCCCAGCGTCATGCGAAGGCCTCCTATCAGCCTGAGGCTATACTTGCGATAATTGATTCAAATTAGTATCATGAGAGTATCCCAACATGATCAATTGCTTCTTCGATTCTAGCTGACCTAAGCGTCGGTTGATCATGTTGATGTTTTTTACTGAGGGTTACATTGCGTTATCGGTTTACGTATCTACTACTAGCGTTAATTGTGTTTAGTGGCCCAACTATTTCATTGGCCCTAGAACAGTTGCCTCCGCCTCGTGATAAGCGGGCCGATCTTACTTATGCCTTTGTCTCTGGCAACCGGGTCCTGGCCAGTTTCCCCAAACCGGAAAACATCTTTTTGGTCTCGCCACTGCTTCGACCCGATGCCCCGACCCCGAATCTATTTACTACCTCCCAACAACTTATTCATCACTATGAACAAATTTCCTTACTTCAACAACACATGCAAACAGGGATTCTGTCCCGGGTGGGTCATATAGAAAACTCCATCCGACAACTTCAAGATAGTTTATATGAGCTCAAAGACCTACCCACTGCAGATATTAAAGCCCTGGAAAAAGCAGAATTACGGGCCAGTCAGTTAACGCCTAAAAAACCGTTAATTATTACTGAATCTCTAGAATGTGAGTTAAATACACCCTTTGGTGGGACTTTTGTGGCCACTGGAAATATAGATGAGGAAGTGCGCTTGAAAGAGCAAGTGATTGCATCATGCTTAGATGTGGAAGTCGGCAGTGAGTACTGGTGTCAAAGCGAAAAGATTCGCTGTGAACAATCTAAGGTGACCATTGACCCGAATATTGAAGAAGACACATCTACTGAGCCTGCCGTGAATGAGGTCCCTAAACTGGAAACAATTCCTGATAATGTCAGCGACGATAGCCCCTACGATTTGCCCTCAGAAGAAGAGGACTTGGATAGTATCTTTGATGATATTATGAACTTAGATTAAATAACGACACCTACTATTATACCCCAACTTGTCAGTGACGATAGCCCCTACGATTTGCCCTCAGAAGAAGAGGACTTGGATAGTATCTTTGATGATATTATGAACTTAGATTAAGCAAGGATACCTGTTAATATTGCCCAACTTATAATATTAATTTAACTAAGCAGAGACTTATCCTTGTCTAGATAAATACCCACTAGGCAACAAGCCCACTAACATGATCATAATTTGGGAGACCCAAAACAAGACCAACCAGCGAAAGGACTCTTCCATAAAGCCATAAGAATGCAAGCCAACACCTAACATATTAACCCCAAACCAACAAAAACTGGCCACGATATTCCCACCCACAGCTAAAACCATTAAAGATCGGCCTTTAGCGCGTCCTAATAGTCGTAAATGTAAAATAATGGCATTATATAACACCACTAAAAGGGCCCCATTTTCTTTGGGATCCCACCCCCAAAATCGGCCCCAAGACTGATCGCCCCAAATGCCGCCGAGTACAGTCCCTACAAAACTTAATAACAACGCGCCACAGACCACGCCATAACACATTTTATCCGTACGACGCATCTCCTCTTTAGCAACCCCCTGGGGACTAAAAATGTCTTTAAAAATATAGATCATCCCTAAAATACCGGCCAAAAAGGCAGCCCCAATCCCCATGGTCATGGTAATCACATGTGTTGATAGCCAAAAGTTTGAATCCAAAACGGCCCGCATTACTTCCATACTATCGCTTCCAATAGAAAGCTGATGGGCAATAATTAAACTTAATACCCCGATAATACAGCCCGGTAATGTCCCCACTGAGCGGCCATAGATCCGGTTCATCAGCCAACAAAGAACAATGGCCACCCAACCCGAAAAAACCGCAGAAGAATACAAGTTGGTCACCGGTGGGCGTAACTGAATAAGCATACGACTCAATAAGGCCAAGGTATGTAAGCCGAGTGCGGAATAAAACACACCATTGGCCCAGGAAACCCAGCGATCACGGGTCCCAATAGCGCCGGCTAGTAACAACAAAATACCGAGGCCATATAATAAAATACCGAGATATAAGGGCTGTACTTGATTAAATAGCACCTCTAATTGCAATCGAAATGTCGGTGTATATGAACGCGTTTCCTCACGCAAGTTGGCAACGGATTCATTAAATAAGGCCCCTTGACCATCTAAATAGGCCTGAAGTAATTGGGCATAGGTCTGAAGCATGGGGGGGGCTTGCCCTTGTTGATCTAATAATCGCAACATAGCACTGGGATAGCTTTGCCAAGACATCTCATTGCTACCTTCTGGCAATAAGATTGGCCAAAATTGAGCCATTTCACCCATCAGTTGTTTTTCCTTGAATAGATCATTAAACGTCATTAACTGGTCCTGTTCTTCTTGGGCTAATAGGGCCCCTTTTTGGAAGCGATTAAATATGGCCAAGCCACTAACGAGTTGCGCTTTATCATGGGCATATTGGGTTAATGCAGGAGCCGCACTGGGGGGGAAAAAGGCATGTTGAAGGCCTAAATACACGGTTACTTTATGATTCAATTCAATAATACCCGTCTGAAAAAATGCCCGCTCTGATTGCTTTCGCTTAACAGCACGGTCTGCTTGCTCAAAAATCGAGGCCAAATGGGGCGTTAGCTGCTCAAAGCTAAGCATTTTGGTCTTCTCATCAATACTCAACATCATTTTAACTGCGGGATTGTCGATACGAAAAATCGGAATTTGATTGGCGATCTGAGGAGATGTGGCCATCAAAAACAGCCACTCGATGGGCGTAATCTCTTGATTATTAAAGCGTATCTTTTGTTTTTCTTGAATCAATAACACCGAGCTTCGGGCCACGGTATCAATGGGCTTTACCCGCCCTTCATGTAAAACGGGTAACTTGGCCGCTTCATTAAATAAAAACCCTTCGGCATGATTCACACTTGTGAATAGCAGCAGACTCATTACGACTGAAAGAACATATCGCATCATTTCCTTCTCCCTTTCTTAAAAAACCCGTAAAAGCCCACCCCAAACTGCCAAATGAGCCCCAATGACATAATTAAAGATGCGATGTAGGGAACTGACCAAATGGGGTTTTGGGCCACTTGTAAAATAGAAACAGTTTCAGACGGCTCGAAACTGGCTTGGTAATAGGTTTTGCCTAAATATCGAAGGGGATGGTTCATATAAACTAGTATTTGACGATTTTCTTGGGTGATGGGATTTTCCAAATGAATCGTACTGGCATAATGTTTGGGGACCGTGGTCCCTAAATATTGTTCGTTTTGAAATTTTTCCAGTGTTAATGAATATGGGTTATACCAGCGCTTCGGCCGGATTTGGATTAATAAGTCATCTGAAGCGTAATCTAGAGGTTGAACTTGGGGGACTTCTAGAGATACCACCCAGGTTCCTAGCGACTTATCATTCTGAAAAACATCTAATTCTAAGGCTGAAAAATAAGCGACGTCATCGCCTTTGGGAATGGGTCGAGATTCAAATTGCCAGCGCCGGGCAACGCCCCGTCGTGCATGATCAGGCTCCGGTGTATACGGTTTCATTTCACTATGAATGGCCCGCTTTTTGACCTGGATATCCACCGGGCCTAGCGATACCGTATCCCCTTGGCTAAGCTCTGAAAACAGGATACTAAATTCCGTATCCGTATCAGAATGACTTGTATCAATCAGAACCAACTCTAATTCCCGCTGGCTTTCTGAATAAAACTGAGGCTCATTTTGGACCAAGCGCATCATACTTTCTTGCGTAATGGCCAATTGTATAACGGCACCTAACAATAACACCACTAAGCCCCAGTGAATTAATAAAATACCGCCCTTCTTCCACGAAAAGTAATGTTTTTTGATACTAACGACGGCCAAATTAATGCCCAATAAGCTCCCAAAGAATAAGCCCCCAGGAAAAACCGGCACTCGAATCCCTTCTGCAATGTCCACCCATATCATCCAAGAATAGAAGACTAAATTTTGGGTATAATACAACCCGTACTCAATCTGCAAAAGGGTCCCTGCCAGCACAATAATAAACAAGCCTACTAATGAAAAAATGGCCAACTTCAGGGAGGATAACACTCGTAATATTGCTGTAATCATTTCACATCCTGCCACTGAATAGACGATATTAGACTCTGCATATTAGAGGTTTGTTTTTGGGTTGCCCCCTTCGGACCTACCATCTTAAAGTAAAGGGCATTTTCACCCAGCAACGTGATCCAAACCAACATCAAGGTGGGCTCGTTTGGATATGCGATGGGCCCTTGGCTGAGTAACTCAACTTGGGTATACCGGCGATCATTAATCGTTACGATTGAAATTTGGGCCTCTTCAAGTGATGATAACGCCCCTAAATTTAGCTGTCCGCGCCACCGGTTAATATTTTGTAATAACCGTCCTTTTCGGTACGGTAACATACTTAATGAAATATCCACTTGTTGATCGGTGAGTTGGCTGGGAAAGTAACTCGCAAAGCGAAAGCCTGAAATTGGCTGGGATATCCAGGCCTTGGGTTGGACCCATTGCAATGCTGCAATTTGATCAATATAGCGATTTAACTTAGGGGTCTCAGTGGATGTAACCTGAGGGGCTTGGCAGCCTGATAACATCAGCACCCCTATCAATAGCAGGGACTTCATTATATATCTTACTCTCAACTTTGGATTCATTGTCTAACGTATCCTTTCGATTGGCTCCATATTAGCTTAGGGCGGCCAATTATGACAAGTATTGATCCCACTTTCATGCCAATTATTTGCCAAATACGAGGCTTTACTTGTATACTTTTATTCAATCATTTTTCATAAGGATCCAGTATGAGCCCCATTAGCCAAATTTATCAGAGTGAATCACCGGTATTTAGCTTTGAGTTTTTTCCGCCTAAAACCGCCTCTGGACAGGCCAATCTCGCTGAAAAACTACCTGAATTTTTGGCCTTAAACCCAGGCTATATTAGTATTACTTATGGTGCTGGAGGTGGGACTCGAGACCTGACCAAATCCCTGCTTCTTTCTTTAGGTGATCAGGTGAATCGGGTGGCCCACTTAACTTGTGTCAACCATACCCGACAAGATATTTATCATATTTTAGACGACTATAAGCAACATGGCATTTCGGCCATTATGGCACTTCGAGGTGATTTCCCTAAAAACGAAGGCCCTACTTTAACCCAAGAGATCCCCCATGCGGTGGACCTGGTCACATTAATTCGTGAGCGATACCCCCATATGGCCATTGGAGTGGCTGGTTTTCCTGAGGGGCACCCAGAATGTCCTAACCGACTCCTTGAAATGGACTATCTAAAAGCCAAAGTTGATGCAGGCGCAACCTATATTTGCACCCAACTTTTCTTTGATAACCGGGACTTCTTTGATTTTCGGGACCGATGTCACCTAGCTGGAATCACTTGTCCGATTATCCCTGCAGTGATGAATATTAGCTCCAAAAAGGGCCTTCATCGGATGGCAGAGTTAGCAGCAGGGGCTCGATACCCAAGCGCCCTACTCGCCCAAATCCAAGGGGCTCATAGCGATACTGACATTGAAGCCATAGGTCTTGACTGGACCTGCAATCAAGTGGCGGAACTACTTAAAGAAGGGGTCCCAGGGATTCACTTTTATACCCTTAATAATGTGAGTCATGTACAACACATTTTTAAGCATCTGTCATTGGGTTAACCCCATCAAATTAAAGTTAAGTTAATTTAATTTAAAAGGCTTACTTTTCTTTATATTCGACGTTTTTCCGAAGTACGGGATCGTATTTTTTAATTTTAAGCTTTTCAGTGAGACGATGCCGCTTGGTATGATACCGGTGAGGGCTCTCAGTGCTTTCTAAAATTACGTGGATTCGATTCCCTTTTTTGCTTGCCATATCTGTTTCCTTTTTATCCTACACCTAATATTTCTTTGGCCATCCCGTGCTGTTTGAGGACAGGAAGCAGGCCTTTTTTACCAATGGTCTTAATCATTCGCGTACATACTTTTAAGCGAACACGGCGATTGGTTTCAGGACAATAGAACCACTTTAACTGCAAGTTTGGCTCTTGGGCACGTTTGGTTCGTCGCTTTGAATGACTGACATTATTTCCAACGAGTTTCTTTTTTTTTGAAATTCTACACTTTTTTGACATAAGTCAAACTCCCTTATTACTTGCTCTAACACTCTTTTTGCCTGAAACATGCCGTTAATGACTTGTGACAGTTGCCATAATATTAGCTTAAATACGCCTAAGACACAAGTCTGTTTTTTTTTATCGATGTTCATTAAATCTCAATAGGTGATTAATGTGCCCTTTTTAGGTCTTGTTTGCCTGATATGAGCATGGCTTTCTTGGGACTTCTTAAGTGGATCTTCTGCCTCTATTTTGCACTCAGGCGCTTGATTCGATCAATATAAGATTGCTGTTCAGAGTCTGGGATATCACCAAACTGCTGTTTTACAGTAAATAATAAAAAGGCCGGATCATTAAGTTCGCACCTTTCTAAGGTATTAGGCGTGGATAATAAATACTCGTAGCCCACTTGATAACGCATCACCTTTAAAAAAGTCGAATATATGCTTGACGGACTTGATGTTGACTTGAGCCGGGTCTTTTTAACACGGCCATCCCCTAAGTGACGGTACCGTACAAACCCTGTCTCATCTAGCCCCATTGATTCATTAAACTCGCCAAGGGATGCCTTTATTTGTGCCTTAGTGGCCCACTCATGGTGAATAGCCGCCTTCTTGACGGGATGATTAGCGCCATAATGGATCCGAATCATCTCGCCTTTTTTAATGGGGCTTAATACTAAAACCAATACTTTTGGGAGCCCTTTATATGAGGTCCTAATAAAGGCTGTATTTGGAAAGCTATCATTGATAAACTCCATGCCACTACCCCACTGATCGGCTGATAAGTACTTCAAATTCCGGTCTCCTATATTCTCTCGTTCATTTAAATCAAAATGGCCAGCATATTCAAATACCCGTCCTTCAGGGATATCTGATATGGCCTCTAGGCCTCGTTCACTTTTTCCATTGATGGACACTTCAGCCACTTTAAAAGGGAGTTTTACTTTAGGGCCCGATACTTGGTCGATGTATCGTTCATATTCTTTGGCCAAGACCTCATGAATCTGCTTAATTTCTTGATGTGATTCGCCCAAAGATGCACCTAGACTGGGACAATAGTCCTGTGGATCACACAACCAAAACCGGAACAAGGCATCGCTGGTATAACTTGTTTGTGGCTGATATTGCGTTTGAAATTGTTGCTGATATTGGGATTGACTTGGAATTACCTCACCGATATCCAGACCCTGTTTAGGAAACTGAGGGGCAATTCGCATGGGCTTTAAGTCCAAAGGGCTAAGTCCTTGATCGGTTTTTTGCATCTCATAGCCGCCATAGGCAAGAAGTCGATCATAACAGTCTAAATGGCCACAAATAGCGGCAAAGTGAAGGGCCGTATACCCGTTAATAGTGACCTGATTAGGGTCATACCCCTGTTCACATAATAAAGTAATTTTTTCAGGCTGATCAAATAATGTCAAAATGCTTATTAGAGGGATGCTGGATTCAGAAAGACCTGGGATCGGAATTTGATTGATAATGCCTTCTAACTTCACTTCTGACTTTGACATCTCCTCAAAAATCGCTACTAAACGATCAACAGATGATTTACCATCGTCAATAATGGCTGATATTAACTGTAAGTAAGCGGCCTCAAAAGGGCCGTCATCTGCTTGGACCCTTAATTGAATCTCTTCTTTAAATTGGACTAACGATGCTTTAAAATCATTTATAAAATGAATTCTTTTTTCTAGCATTTATAAGCCTAGCTCAAAATAGCCCGTGGCATGGCTGGCTACTGCATCATGGGGATGCAAGCTCTCCTGATGACTTACCTCTACTTTTATATCTGGATACTGGCTCGATAGACCATGACATAACTCACGAACGGCATCTTCCACAAACATTAAGTTCTGGGAATTAAGTTGGGCAAAGGCTTGCTCATCTTCACGCTTTACCACCGCTTGGACCGGGGTCTTAAGACTTTTTTCGGCCAGTTGAACTAGATTGGCTAACTGGCTATCTTGATCATGGGTGAGTATTTGGATACTGGCGATGCTTCGTTGGGCATGAGGGGTCCCTTGGATACTCTCTTGCTGACCTAGCCATTCATGAACCCTGTCCATTGAAATCTGAGTTTCACCTTTAAAATCAGCCTTAAACTGCCCTTGGATTAACTGTCGAGACAAGGCCGCAGAGCATGGGCACGTGCTCGAATATGCCACTTGGACCTGTTCAATGACCTGAGTCTTATTTGGACACTGGGTTAAGGTAATTTGGGCAGGATATAAACGACTTGCTTTGTTCTGACTCAGTAAACTTGACTGAAAAAGGGCCATCTCAAAATTGATCTTTAACTTCACACGATCTGAGCAATCCGAATGGGTATCTAATAAGGTTGAAAGCAAGCCCTTTAGAGACGATAAGTCCACGTTTTGATTGCTAAGCGCCTCGTTTAATGTCCGATATAGCCGTGACATATGGATCCCTTTTCTTGATGGGTCCTTTAAATTAATCCAGACGCCTACTCTTGCAGGTATCGATTGTCCCATATAAGTCATGGGCATTTTGATTCCGTTCATTCCGACCCAATTAATGGCCAAGGGGTGATCAGGAACCTGCTCGTCTGCGACATCAATTAACGGGTTAAGTTTAGGAGGGCTCATTGTCATGGTAGTCTCGGTCATCAATACTGGTCCTATAATTGAGTTGGATTCGGCGCGTCCCCATACACCGCTTTGGGGTCAAATACTTTTTCGCTTTCAGTAAAACTTAAGACGGGTGACGCCCCCTCTTTTAACTCATCCCCACACGGGATACGACGATAGAAACAGGACCGATAACCCACATGACAGCTTGCGCCGCCTTTGACATCGACGCGACACCACACACAATCCTGATCGTCGTCAATTCGAAGTTCTTTAATCACTTGGACCAAGCCACTAGTGGCGCCTTTATGCCATAGGCATTTTCGGGACCGACTATAATAAACAGCCTCTCCTAGCTGGATGGTCTTTTCAACGGCCTCTTGGTTCATATAGCCTTGCATTAATACCTCACCAGACTCATAGTCGGTGGTGACCACAGGAATGAGACCATGCTCATCAAACTTGGGGGCCAACTGGGTTCCCTCTTCTACCTGTTCAATGCTTTCTCGTTTTTCAAAATACTGCGCCGCCATATACTTTCCTTTTTTTACATTAGTTTGATCTCTATTATACACCGACCTGCCGGTGGCTTGTCTAGGGGGGGGCTAACGCATTGACTATAACTTATAGGTCCCTGAAAAAAAGAGGCTAATATCCGTATAATGTGCATCATGATTGCCATCCGACCAGCCAATGACGCCTGAGCCAAATGAATAATCAGCACCGAGTGTTAGCGCAGAGACCTCCGTTTCATAGCCAATTGCGCCAGTAATGCCATATAAATCAATGTCATAATCGCCGACCTGGACCCGTTTCAGGATGGACTGATTGGAATACATACCAAATCGAAAGGGGATATTTAAAGTCACATAATACTCAAGACCTGCGGACCAATTAATCACGCTACCCCGGTCATAAAAATCAAATACAGCATCATACTCCGGGTAATAAGAGACATCGGCGCTTAATAATAAATACGGCGACGCAAAATAGGCAAGCCCAGAATGAAGGGATAATGGCACTAAGCGAAAATCCCACTTTTTTAATAAATCATTGGATTCTTGCTGATGCGTTGTATTATTTCTTGAGGCGACAACTAGCTGCTGCTCAGATGTTGCGGAGAGGGTCCGCCCCGCTTTTACGGATGTTCCAAAAGACCACTTTTCAGAGACCATCCACTGGCCGCCTAAGACGCCCATGACCCCCTTGGCCGACTCGTCCACATACTGGCTTTGCCAAAAGAACTTATTCTGATTAATCCAAGAGGCATATTGAGAATCAATTTTTTCTTTTTCATAAATTACTGCGAATAAGCTTGCACCAATGGCAAAAGAATCAGTGACTAATGTGGCCATTGAAGGGCCTGCAAAATACATATTAGTGGTTTCATCTTTATTATATAAAAAGGTCCGGTTATCTATTTCATCATCATAACTTAATATCAAGCTAGTATCTTGATTGACTGTTTCTGAATATGGGTTTATCACAGAAAACGCTGTCATATAGCTTCCAAACTGCTGAAGAATTCCGAAAAAACTAGGGACCAAGGTCTGTGTTTTTCGGTACCAGTTTTTATTATTTCCTTGGGTTTGGGTAAAAATGTCTTTAAATTCAGCGGTGGACCTTTGATAGGTATTCGTTGATAAGGAAATATAAGACTGCGTTGAAAAGGCCATCCCGGCGGGATTATAATAACTACCCGATGGGTCATCCGAAATCGCCGTAAATGCGCCCCCCATGCCTGCGGCTCGGCTTCCTACCAAATGGCCCTTATAGTGAAGGTTATCAGCCATCAGTGTTGAAGACATGGTCACTATTAATATGAACATATATAATTTTTTAAACATTTTTTTGATATCGTCCTTTTAGTTTTTTTGTATTTTTAGGGGAATAAAACTGCAAACTTTGCTGTATTTTATTGACCCGATTCGACATTTTAGGATGGGTCACTGAAAAGCCGCTCTGCTTATTTTGGATCTTATTGAGGACCTTGATATATTCAAACGGATCATAGCCCACTTGGGAACAATAAAAAATGGCCCCTTGATCGGCCTCGTACTCATCTTGATGTTGAAGGCCAGACTGCAATAATATCGAGACCCCTTTACTGACCGTCTGACTAAAGGCTACTGATACTGTGGAATGCCTGGACTGTAAAAAGCGAGAAAAAATGGACCCCGACTTATCTTTGGGCTTAATATTAAGGGCCCTGAGCACATGACGACGATTGACATGGCTAATCTCATGGGCCAAAATGGCGGCCAACTGGGCCTCGTTTTCCAGTTGTTTTAATAGGCCCTTGGTAATAAAAATATAACCGCCCGGACATGCAAGGGCGTTAATTTCATCGGAATTGAGCACTGAAAAATAATAGCGAATATCCGTCCGGCCATTTAAATAGGCCACTGAGTTTCCTACTAAACTGACATAGTGATTGACTTTTTCACTGGGATAAAGGCCATAAATACCCACAATAATAGATGCGATATTTCGGCCTATTTTAATTTCGGTTTTAAGTAGATCATCATTGGCCCATGACGGGGTAGGTAAACTACTTATGATACAAACAACCAGAACCAAAACCCATCGCATGAAATATCGAGCGCTATTGATTTAGCTGACCTTCCTTCATAAAGGTTTTAACCTCTGTATCAGTCAGGGTTTTTTCTTCAATTTTTTTCACGCTCTTAATATCGGATGCCACCTTTTTATTAGTAGTGTCCTGTTCGACTAGCCCTCGAGCTGTCGCTGCCGTTGAATAGGCAGATGCCCGTCGTCGTGACTGTTTTTTCAGATTAATCTTGTCTCGACTCAATTCTGCTTTTCGCTCTACAGGATATTCAGATGACACAAAATAGTAACTGACCCAGCCACTGATCTCATCAACAGTCACTTCAAACCAATCCTCTTTTTCGCCCACAATAGTGACCAAGTCACCCCGATTTAATGTGGCGACTTGTTCAGACTCAATAGAGGCGCTTTTCATTAAAGGCGCACTTCGGCTATAGACATATACTTGTCGTGTTTGCTTACTTTTTTCCCTTGAAGACTGAGTTTTCAATGTTCGCCGATTCCGGGCAGACTCGGACTGTGCTTGCGCATCTATTTGGGTCGTTTCTTCATTGGGTTTTGGCGCTGCTGTGAGTATACCTGTATATGTGATCCCAATCAATAACGAGACACAAAGCCCTTTTTTTAGGGCCGTATATTTCTGACTCATATTCTAACTCCTCCTTTAAGTAGACACATTTTATTGTAACAAGGTTTCAAGAATTCTCTCAATTTTTTTTTACTTTGATGAGAGAACCGCCTCGCCGCTCCACCCCTCTTCAGGCTCAGCTCCTTCAAATAACTCAATACGTTGTTGATACATCGTTACCAAATGATCATTGGGCCATTGTTGATCAAATTCATGGAGCAGTTTTTTGGCATTCTTCCACTCTCGTGACGCATATAAGCGAAATATCTCACCCCACATTTCAAATTTCCCATCGCGATCATTCACAAAAGGCTCATAGATACTGACCGGTTCTTTTTTACCTTTGACCACCACTTTATCTAGGAGCCGGCATGCGTAGGCCTCTTTAACCTCTTGGTAGGTAGCATCACTGATGATAATATCGGCTTTATATGACTTGGTGAGGGACTCTAAACGAGAACAAATATTCACCGAATCACCAATAGCCGTATAGTCCAATCGTTGCTTAGATCCAATATTTCCAATAATAGATTCGCCAGTATGGATCCCCACGCCGATCTGAATTTCAGGAAAGTCAATTTCTTTCCATTGTTGATTCAATAAAATCAACCGCTCTTTCATCTTAAACGCTGTATTCACGGCTTGAAGGGGATGATCTGGCGTCTTTACCGGGGCATTCCAAAAAGCCATAATGGCATCGCCAATTAATTTATCCAAGGTCCCATTGGTCACATGAATTTCTTCGATCATGGCCTCAAAGTACTGATTCAATAATCGCACTACAATTTCGACCTGATACTGCTCAGAAATAGAAGTAAAGCTGCGAATATCGCTAAATAAAATAGAGGCGTTTGTTTTTTGGCCCACTTCAGGCTTGAGTTCATCAAAGTTAGTCAACACTTCTTTGAGAACGCCTGGCGATAAATATTTGGCAAACTTTTGTTTGATCCGATACTGCTCCAATCGATCGACAATGCCGTTATAGATAAGGGCCGTTAAATAGGCCAGCATGATAAAGTAAATGGGTCCTAATATGGGAAAATAGATATTCTGAAGTTCAAACATGGCCACTGAAAAACTCATATATCCAAAAATCAATATAAACGGAATCGAATGTTTAACTAGGTTTTGGATTTTCATCATTCCTAGTAAGGTTACAAGAATAAAAAGAGCGATTAATAAGTAAAAAGACTCACTATTAAGCCTGATCACTGAGTTACCTTGTATGATATTGGACAATAACGTGGCATGAAATTCGATACCAGGTAAGGCGGCATGAATGGGCGTGGATTTTAAGTCATGCAGCCCCACAGCACTGGCCCCAATCATTACAATGCAGTCTTTAAATTCATTGGGTTTAATACTAAGGGTTCTGAATTGACCGTCCATTAGCTGATGCCAAGAGGCTAGAACACTGCCAAAAGAAAAGGGCTCAAAACCGCTTCGATACCAATTTAAGATAACATTTCCCTGCTCATCCATTGGAATGCGATATGGACCTATTAGAAGTTCTTTTTCGGGTGTGATCTCATAGGTCTGGATATCACTTAGGTCATGGATGGCCCAGATGCTAATTCCTGCAAAGGTCGATCCATCATACTGAAATAATAATGGCATTCGGCGATACACACCGTCTTGATCAGACTGAACACTAAATACCGGCATTCGATGACTGGGCTCGGCCAATTGGGGAATGGGTAAAATATGATCGTTATATAAAGGCCACTGGATCTCTTCTCGGCCTTTAAGACCGTCAATACCGGCCTTTTCTAGTATATGCTTGGGCAAAGGCGTGGCACCTTTAACCCCTGAGTCACTGGAAAAGACCATCCCGATACTGACATTATCTTGGGCATTAATACTGTCCTCAAAAATAGCTTGACTCTCTTGATCGACTTCTTGTTCGGAAAATAACATATCAAAGTACACGGCCTTGGCCCTTCCGATCCTTAAAAAGTCCAATATGGGTTCATATGCTTTTCTTGGCCATGGCCAACGGCCATATAAATGGCTATATTCTTGGAGGGTATGATCATCAATTAGAATAATTTTAACTCTAGGGTCGGCCTTATTATCTTCGTGTAAGACCCTCATGTACAGGTCCATCATGTCCCACTCAAAGCGCTTAATGGCCCCTTCATAAATAGAAATACCCAACATAAATACCACGAGACAGGCACTAAAAATCCATCGAAACCGCTCTAGATAATGTTTCCAACTCATTTGCGATGATCCCCTTTTGAATGCAATGACTAAGCCTCAAAACTCATATTTAACTCAGTACTTCTTATGATACCTTATTCAAGGACAACAGAGCAAATTTTGCTTATTTTTCAGCCTGAAGTTGTCGCAGCTGCTCATACAAGACAATGCTGACTGAATTGGCCTAATTTAAACTTCGGATATTGGGGTTGGCCATGGGAATTAATACACAGCGATCTTGATGGGCCTTTCGAAACTCAGGATCTAAGCCCTTGGTCTCGCTACCAAAGATCAATACCGTCTCTGAGTTATAGGTAATATCGGTATAGGGCCTCGTGGCATGACGACTTAATAACACCATATTTTTAGGATCAACATCATCAAAATACGTCTCTTCATTATCAAAATGCTGCCAGTTTACATACGGCCAGTAATCCAAGCCTGCACGTTTTAAGTATTTATCTGATAAGGAAAAGCCCAAGGGACCCACCAAGTCTAATTGGGTATTGGTTGCTGCACATAAGCGGGCAATGGTACCAGAATTTTGAGGAATTTGGGGCCTGACTAAAATTATTTTTCTTGACATAAGGCCTTTATGAAATCACATCTGTATTGGATTGTCCATTCCTAGATAGCCGGTCCTATTTTCCTCTTGATTTAATAGATTAAAACTTGACTATTTTTTTAATATATGGTATTAATTTAGGTGATTCAATCAATTTATTTTTTCTAATTCTAGTATTTGTTCATGTCTTATGGATTTTTTTTTCTACAAGGACCAGACATGCGTCATTCACATCACAGTCAATTTCAGGTCCCGTTTATTTTGAATAAACTTATCTCCATGGGATCAGTATCGAGCTTAAGCCACCGATTTGGGAATCAACTTAGATTAGGTAGACTGCCCGACTGCTCCCCCATTAGCTCGACCAAGCCTTTGTGTAAATCACCTAAACACTGTGATAATGACTCTCCTTCTAGCCCTGATAAAGGGAAGCGGTTTTTTGGATCTGATTTCCATCCCACAGAAGATGCTCGGGAGACGCCCCCCTTTGCTGTCCGGGTCCTACCGGAGGATACGGGCTCACCCATATTGCCATTTGATCCATTAAGTTTATCTACTGAGGATATCCCTGCGACCCCGTCCCCAACATCTGAACGGAGTGACTATTCCTATTCACATCAACTCAAAAATGAACGAGTGACGTGTAAGGTCCCCTTACCTCAGTGTCCCAATGGATATATAAAGCCAGATCTGAACCCTCACTTTTCTCCCCAGCTTGGCCTTGACGCCATGTTAACCGTCGAAGGGTTCTCTATTAAGACGAGTAAACTTCGACACTCTCTGCCCCACCTATTATCGTCAATGACCTGCCCAAATTTGGGTCCTAAGGAATTGGAGGTATCGACCTTATTTAATGCGCTTTTGTTTCATCATGACGACACACATGTGGACACTGAATCGCCCTCTATTAAAACGTTAATGCCTTTAATTGAACATTATAAAGCGGTCATGGCTACCCATGAACCTCCTTTCCCTAAAGCACCAGATCACTTAAAAAATGAGGCCCAATTATTGGCGCATATTTATTCCCAACTACAGACACTCAAAGATGATTCCCAAAGCACTCATCATTTAACAACCCTGACCCTTGCTTGGCTAACAGCCGGTTTACAGGAAGTACGCCTAGCCGATCAAAACAAATTCCCTTCCTTACATTCGTATTTGGCGGACCGTGGAACGGGAGGGGCGGTACCCAGTGTTATTGAACTGTCCTTTTTGTTACATCATATTCAGTTACCTAAAGGGGTTACCACACACCCGACTTGGTCAAAAATTCTTTGTACTGTTGCACTTTGGATATGTATTGCGAATGATAACATCTCCCTTAACAAAGAATTTGATAAAGGTCTAAAACAAAATTTGATCCTTATTTATCAACATCAGAACCCATCTTGGTCTTTTCAAAAGGCCAGTGATAAGGTCTATGAATTGCATCTGCTTCCTCTTACCGAAGAGTTTGAGACACTAACTGACTCTATTCTTCAGGCGATTATTGAAAACCCCAGTGAATTTAATATCGATGATTCAGAGGCTGAGTCAGTCAAGGAAACCCTTCGAGACGCCATTTGCCGAATGTATGACTGGATGCTCGGGTACGTTAATTTTGAAAAACATGCCTTTCGGCACCGAAAACCTCCGGATATTTTATCACCACGAAAGTCTCATAAGGCGCTATTCTCGCCATTGGGAGACCGTCGTTGATCTCATTTTTATCATCACTAATTTCCCTTGGTATTCATGACGACACCGATCACGCTCAGTCACATATTATTCGTTTTATTAATATCGTCTCGCTGACCTGTTTTTGTTTTTCTGTCCCGTTTTTTTGTCTTTTTAGTTTTGAGGAGGCCAAGTACCTTCGTTATTTATTGATCCCTTTTATATTTGGGTTTTTGAGTCCCCTATTCTTGAACCGATCGGGTTATTACTTTTGGGCCAAAGCCGCCTGTATTTTGACCCCAAGTCTGGCGGTACTTATCTATGGGTCTGCGGCTGGAAAAGTAGGTGGCCTTCAGTTTGTCTCTTGTGGGATCGCGGCCATGGTCGTGGTCATCTCTGATCATCATTACAAACACCGCTTGGCCTTGTTTTTTTCTTGTCCCTTGTTTAGTCTTTTGGCTTTAGAGTTTAGCAACTATTCATTGGTCCCTCGGATCCAAGCCCCGCTATTTATCCCCTATATGTATTGGACCAGTATCACGGTTTCCTTTATTTTTATCTTTATTTCTATCCGATTTTATATT
>PBBE01000024.1 GCA_002716485.1 Actinomycetota bacterium | reverse complement strand
TCAGACATCAACCCACGCATCCCTGCCAACTGTCTTACTTGGTCAATATTTCCTCTAGCTCCAGAGTGCGCCATAATATAAACATTATTTAAACGCCCCATTTCAAGCTCAAGCTCATCTGATATTTGCTGGGTAACAGACCGCCAAATATCATTACTTCGAAATCGTCTTTCTTCAATCGTTAAGTCACCTTTTCGGTGTAATAATTCTAAAGACTCTACTTCTTTTCTTGCGTCATCTAAAAGTGCTGCCTTCTTTTTAGGCACCGTTAGATCGTCAATACTAATGGATATCCCAGATAAAGTTGAATACTTAAATCCAATCTTCTTTAATTGATCACTAAACTCTGAAGTCACATGACTACCATGTTCAATATACCAATTATAAATAAGTTCTGAGAGTTCTTTTTTAGCAACAATATAATTAATAAACTTGTTGCGATTAATTTTATGTCGATCACACTCTTCCCAAATGGCTTTATTTAAAATGACTCTACCAATTGTTGTGGTGATTCGTTCACCATCAATTCGAATAGAAATTGGTTGCTGTAACTCAATATATTTTTGTTCGTGAGCTCGAATCGCTTCATTGATATCATGAAAACACTTGATTTGAGATGCCTCTAACTCATCATTAAGTATGGTTAAGAAATAACACCCTAATACCATATCTTGTGTAGGCGTAATAATGGATCGGCCATTTGAAGGCGATAAAATATTATTATCGGCACGTATTAATAACTTACATTCTGATACAGCCTCTAAACTTAAAGGTACATGGACCGCCATTTGGTCACCATCAAAGTCTGCATTAAATGCAGTACATACCAAAGGTGGGATCTGAATCGCAGATCCTTCTACTAGTATTGGTTCAAATGCTTGAATTCCTAAACGATGCAACGTGGGGGCTCTATTTAATAATACTGGTTGCCCTTTAATCACTTCCTCAAGAATATCCCATATTTCGACATCTCTTTTTTCAATTTTCCGCTTTGCACTCTTAACATTTGCAGTAAATCCTTTACTTACTAAATTCCTGATTACAAAGGGCTTAAATAGCTCTAATGCCATTTCTTTGGGTAAGCCACATTGGTAAAACTTAAGATGTGGACCCACCACAATTACAGACCGCGCAGAGTAATCTACCCTTTTCCCTAATAGGTTCTGTCTAAATCTTCCTTGTTTTCCCTCAATAATATTCCCTAATGACTTTAATGGTCGGCCATTTGACCCCGTAACCGAGCGGCCTCTTTTTCCATTTGAAATTAAAACATCAACGGCTTCTTGTAACATTCTCTTTTCATTGCGACAAATCATTTCTGGCGCACCAATATCCATTAACCGTTTGAGTCGGTTATTTCGATTTACAACGCGTCTATATAAATCATTTAAATCAGAAGTGGCAAATCGGCCTCCTTCTAGTTGAACCATTGGTCTTAAATCTGGCGGCATTACTGGAATCACATCTAATACCATCCAAGATGGATTATTCCCAGACTTTAATAACGCCTCAGCAACACGAAGGCCCTTTGTTAACTTTAATCTTTTTTGACCTTTTGACTTCTCTAAGTTTTTTCTTAAGTCCTTTGTCAAAGAAGGTAAATCTAGGTCGGCTAATAATGTCTTTACGGCATTTGCACCAATATCTGCTTGAAATTTATTTTTATATTTTTCCTTTAGCTCTAAATATTCTTGAGTGGTTATTGTTTGATGCTTTTCTATAATTCCTGCCAAAGTATCATCGACATTGGTTACAATATATGAATCATAATAAATAACTTCTTCTAGTTTTCGGGTTGATATATCAAGTAAAACACCCATGTAACTTGGGATTCCTTTTAAAAACCATATATGAGTAACAGGGGCTGCCAATTCAATATGTCCCATTCTTTCTCGTCTTACTTTTGAATGAGTAACTTCAACACCACATCGCTCACATACAATCCCTCGATAACGTACACGTCGATATTTCCCGCATGAACACTCCCAATCTTTAACAGGTCCAAAAATCTTTTCGCAAAACAAACCTTTCCGTTCTGGCTTGAATGTTCGATAGTTAATGGTTTCAGGCTTTTCTATTTCGCCATACGACCAAAATCTAATTCGATCCGGAGATGCCAATCCAATTTCTAATAAATCAAATTCAGTTGGGTTATTAATTAACATTCTTTAAATCTCCTTATCGTATATCAACTTCTGTACCATCTGCCGATACAATTCTAATATCTAAGGCGATGGACCTTAATTCTCTCAATAAGACCCTGAAAGACTCTGGGGTACCAGGCCTCGAAAGGGTTTTTCCCTTTATGATGGATTCATATGCTTTTGATCGGCCGGTTAAATCGTCAGACTTAATCGTTAACATCTCCTGAAGCGTATGTGCCGCACCATATGCTTCTAGTGCCCATACCTCCATCTCACCAAACCGCTGACCACCATATTGAGCTTTACCTCCTAGGGGCTGTTGCGTCACTAATGAATAGGGTCCTGTTGATCTTGCATGGATTTTATCTTCAACTAAGTGTATTAGTTTAAGCATATACATATACCCAGCCGTTACTTCTCTTTCTAATGGTTCACCAGTTCGACCATCTCTTAGCATGACTTTTCCTGATGGTTTTACCCATTCAAAGCCCTCTTTTTTAGACGCTTCAATTAACTTATTCTCCACTTTTGTAACAGACTCTTCAGCCCCATGAACCTCATCAAACAACTGAACTTCTATTTTTTCTTCTAAGATATGTGCCGCCATTCCAATTAATGTTTCGAATAGCTGTCCAACATTCATTCTTGAAGGAACTCCTAAAGGGTTTAATATAATATCGATCGGTTGGCCATTTGGCATAAAGGGCATATCTTCTTCCGGTAATATGGTTGAAATAACCCCTTTATTCCCGTGTCGACCTGCGATTTTATCACCAATTGATATTTTACGTAATTGAGCTACATATATTCGAACCAAACAATTGACTCCAGGAGGCAATGTGTCATCCGTCTCACGTGTAAATAACCGAACTCCGATGACTTTCCCAAACTCCCCTGATGATACTCTTAGTGATGTATCTCTCATATCTCTGGCTTTATCACCAAAAATAGCTCTAAGTAATTTTTCTTCTGCAGGTGGCTCTGTTTCACCTTTTGGGGTTATCTTTCCGACTAAAATATCACCCGCTTTGACCATTGACCCTACTTGAATAATCCCATTTTCGTCTAAGCTTCGTAAAGACTCTTCACTAACATTAGGAATTTCATTAGTGATCTCTTCAGGTCCTAACTTGGTGGATCTGACTTCAACTTCATATTTTAATATATGAATCGATGTAAATACGTCGTCTTTCACAAGCCGTTCAGAGACAACGATGGCATCCTCAAAATTGTACCCTTCCCAAGGAAGAAAAGCGACCAATACATTTTTTCCCAATGCCAATTCACCCATTTGAGTAGAGGCACCATCTGCCAATACATCTCCTACTTTAACGTTTTGACCCTCTTTAACGATTGGCTTTTGGTTTTTTGAAGTATTCTGATTGGATCTTTGATACTTCTTTAGTAAACACACTTCTTCTGACTTTTTGCCTTTACTATTTTTACTTTCAATAATCACTTCTTCAGAATTTACTTTTTTTACAGTCCCATCAACCTTACTTTTTGCTAAACTACTTGAATCTCTTGCGACGATTCTCTCTAATCCGGTGCCGATATAAGGAGCCTCTGGATGGGTTAGTGGAACCGCTTGCCGTTGCATATTTGCTCCCATTAACGCTCTATTCGCATCATCATGCTCTAAAAAGGGGATTAACCCACATGACACACCAATTAATTGCTTTGGTGAAATACCGATGTAATTGATTTTTTCAGCATCTACCAAATTAAACTGGCGATTATGTCTTGAAACTACCAATTTATTTTTAAATTTGGACTTTTCTGTAGGTGCATCCCATGGTGCAATATGATACTTATCTTCAACATCAGCAGTTAAATATGTAATTCCCTCACTATATAAAATCTCTTTGTTTTTGACTTTATAATAGGGCGTTTCAATAAACCCAAATTGATTGAGTCGTGCAAAGGTTCCCAAAGGACCAATCAATCCAGCGTTAGGCCCTTCTGGCGTTTCAATTGGACATATACGACCATAATGTGACGGATGAATATCTCGAACCTCAAAGCCAGCCCTCTCTTTAGTTAATCCACCTGGTCCAAGGGCACTTAATCGTCGCTTATGGGCAATTTCAGCTAAGGGATTGGTTTGGTCCATAAACTGTGAAAGCTGAGAGCTTCCAAAGAACTCTCTCATGACCGCCACTAATGGGCGAATATTAATTAATGACTGAGGCACAATAGTTTCACTACCCTTTAAAGACATTTGTTCTTTAATGAGTCGCTCTAACCTTGCAAGACCTACACGGAACTGCTTTTGAATTTGCTCACCAACTGTTCTAATTCGACGATTTCCTAAATGATCAATATCATCAATAACGCCGATATTATCATACAGTTTCAAAAAGGTATTAATGGTTGCAATAATATCATCCTTGGTTAAGACCACTTTATTTGGATCTATATTTAACTCAAGTTTTTGATTAATACGGTACCGTCCGACTAAACCAAGGTCATATTTTTCTTCTTGAAAAAACAAACCATTAAAAAGCGCCTTAGCGCCCTCCAATGTAATCGGATCACCCGGCTTTAACTTTCGATAAAGCTCTAATAAGCACTCTTCTGTGCTTTCAATTGGATATTTTTCAAGGGTATTAGCGATCAGTTCATGTTTAAATTCTTTTGCGATTTGATCATTGGAATAACCAAGTATTCCTAAAAAATAAGTGATTGGGAATTTTTTTAATTTATTAATAAATGCATAGACTGTTTCATCTTTATCTTTTTCGATTTCTAACCATGAGCCTCTATTTGGAATAACAGTTGCAATATAATCAAACTGACCTGGAATAAGACCTATCTTTTCTCTAAAGTATACGCCTGGAGATCGAACAAACTGACTCACTACAATTCGCTCTGCGCCATTAATTAAAAAGGTTCCCATTTCGGACATGATAGGAACATCACTTAAAAATACCTCTTGCTCAGTAACCTCGCCAGACTCTTTGCTTGTTAATCTGACGGATACTCTTAATGGGGCACAATAAGTAATCTCTCGTAGTTGACATTCTTCAAAAGAATGCTCGGGTGCTTCAAAGTGAAAATCATCTAAAAACTCAAGCTCATACTTACCGCCGTAAGCGACAATAGGTGAAATATTTTTTAATTCTTCCCCAACCCCTTTTTCCATGAAATACTGAAATGACTTTGTTTGGATATTTAATAAAGATTCTGGATCTACTACATCTTTATTTTCTTGTATACTTAAAGGAATTCGCTTTTTATTTTTTAAATCAATCACTCTTGTCTCCCGAATTAAAACTAGGCCCAAGCAAGTTAGAATAACTCTTCTTGCTTAGGCCTTTTTATGATATCGATCTATTTGATTTCAACCTGAGCGCCTTGCTCTTCTAGTTGCTTCTTAATCGTATTCGCTTCTTCTTTTTCAATTCCTTCTTTAACTGGCTTTGGAACATTATCAACAAGCTCTTTTGCCTCTTTAAGACCTAACCCTGTTAACTCTCTAACGGCTTTTAAAACTTGAATTTTCTTGTCTCCACAAGACGTCAATACAACACTTACTGTTGAACTTGCCGCGGCGTCATCGCCGGCATCTCCACCTGCTGCTGGGGCGGCCCCTGCCACTGCTACTGGAGCTGCAACTACACCAAATTTATCCTCTAGTGCTTTCACAAGTTTTGATAATTCCAAAACAGTCATACTCTCTACTGTTTCAATGACTTTCTGAGATTCTTTTGATAAATCTACAGACTCATTGGCTGTTTCTTCTTTTTCTTTTGTTGCTTCTGTCATGATTCACCTCCTGTTTTTTTATTTTGAATTGCCTGTAATGCATACACAAGTCCATTTAAAGGTGAGCTTAATCCTCTCACAAACCCAAATATTGGGGCTTTCATACTTTGAATGGAACTAGCAATTAACGTTTCTTTACTTGGTAAGCTAGCAAGCTGCTTAACCATCTTTAAATCAATATATTGATTTTCGAATACTCCTCCTTTAATTTGAAGACTTTCATTTTCTTTTGCATATCTTAACAAAGACTTGCAAACTTTAGAAGAGTCATCTGATGTTGAAATGGTCGCAATTGGCCCCGTAAGTAATTCATCAGGAAAAGATAGGCCCGCTTGCGCACTTGCTCTTCGTGTTAATGTGTTCTTACTTACCTTTACTTGCCCACCCATTTCACGTACTTGAGACCTTAATTTTGACATGGACTCAACATCTAGTCCTCTGTATTCAGCAAATACACAAATATTGGCATTGCTTAAGGTTTCCTGTATTGAAGTAACTTCCGTCTCTTTTTTGATTCTATTTTGATTGATTGCTTTTGTTGTCATTGATCGATCCTTATTATTTATACCTGACTATCTAGCCATTTTATTTTACTAGGTTCAATAAAAACGCCGGGACTCATCGTGCTCGACATTGAAATAGACTTAATATAAGCACCTTTTACTTTTGCAGGCTTAACCTTCAGGATTGTATCATAGATACAAACAAAGTTTTCTTCTAATTTTTTTGCATCAAATGATTTTTTCCCAAAAATAACATGAACAATCCCATTCTTATCACTTCGGTACTCAATTTTACCACCCTTAAACTCTTTAACGGTTTTTCCTACATTGGTTGTTACCGTCCCGCTTTTTGGGTTTGGCATTAATCCCTTAGCACCTAGTGCTCGTCCTAATTTTCCAATATGTGGCATCATGCTTGGTGTGGCAATAATCACATCAAATTCAAACCAGCCACCTTGAATCTTTTCAATAATTTCCTTACCTCCAACTTCATCAGCGCCGGCGTCCTTTGCCTCAGCAACTGAATCAGCATCAACAATAGCAACCACTCTTAATTGCTGTCCCGTCCCATTTGGTAAATTCAACGTTCCTCTTAATTGTTGATCTGCATGCCTAGGATCAATATTTAAATTAAAATGAGCTTCCATTGTCTCATCAAATGAGGCATACGCAATCTCTTGGACTTTTTGGATCCCAGAGTTTGCAGAATACTGTTTTCCAAACTCTACTTTTTTAATACTACTTTTAAACTTTTTACCCTTACTCATGATACCACCTTAACCCCCATGCTTTTTGCGCTACCTTCAATAATCTTTCGCCCTTGTTCAATTGTATACGCATTTAAATCTGGTAACTTAATTTTAACAATCTCATCTAATTTATCCCGCTTTAACGTTCCCACTGACACTGTGTTTGGTGTTGGAGAACCGCTTTTCTTTCCTATGGCTTTTAAAATTAAAACTGAGACGGGTGGCGTTTTTAAAACAAATGAAAAGGACCGATCTTTATATACATATATCTCAACCGGAATAATCGTATCCCCTTTATCTTTTGTTTCTGCGTTATATGCTTTACAGAAATCCATGATATTAACCCCATGTTGACCTAATGCTGGCCCAATAGGTGGCGCAGGGGTTGCCTTACCTGCTGGAATCTGTAATTTAATAATTGATTTTACTTCTTTTGCCATCTTTTAATCCTTGTTTTTTATTCTTTTATTTAACAACACTTTCTACTTGATCGAAATCTAACTCTACAGGTGTTTCACGTCCAAATATTGAAATTTTTGTTTTAATTTTTCCGCGATCTAATGACAACTCTGATATCTCTCCGGTATAACCTCTAAATGGTCCAGATATCACTTTAATTGAATCTCCAACCTCAAAATCAACATCTATCTTCTTGGTTTTGTCTCCCACTTTTCTCAATACTTTTAATATCTCATCATCTTTTACAGGTAGTGTTGAGATAAACTTGGATACTCCTGGAATTCGCCGGATATCGTAACATAATTGCTCATCCATATCCATTTGAACGAAAATATAACCAGGATATAATTTAATGGTTCGTTCAACCCGTTGATTATTTTTAATTTCAACAATGGGTTCTTCTGGAATTAAAACTCTAAATACCCTATCTTCTAACTGATTAACTTCAACTAATTCTTGAATCCTCATTTGAACCCGCTTTTCTTTGTTAGAAAAACACTGAACAATATACCATTGCTTATCATTAACTGTAACCGTTTCTGAAGCAGATTCTTCATCCGTTTCACTAGGCTCCTCTTCTGAGTTCACAGTCGTTTCTGGCGTCGTTTCAGAATCCTCATCCTCAGGATCCAGAATTTCAAGCTCTTTGTTATCAATATGAGAATTAGGCCCCTCTTCTACAGACTCAAGGGCCTGCTCAGTGTTCTGATTGTCATTATCAGAGCTTGCTTGAACGGCATCTGCCTGTTCTTCGGCTTTCGTCTCTACCAACTCGCTTGTCTTTTCATTTTCGATTGATTGTTTTGTCATTACCTATTCCCTTATTTCATCCTTAAAACCTGAGCACTTACTGGCCCAATGTTTGTTTTAAATTAAAAAACAATTTAGTAAATATAGCATCTAAGCCCGCTATAAACAAGACTGATAAAAATAAAATAACTAATATGAGTATAAACGCCCGCATTACAACATCTTTGCTTGGCCACTCTATCCGGCTTATTTCTGATTTTGTTCCATCAATGAACCCCGTTTTACTTTGCCCTTTTTGGGTATAAGCTCTACGCTTCATTTGATTAACAGTATTTGATTTTTTTTTGCTTGTAGAAATTTTACTCACCTACTTCATTTTGGCAGGCCCGGTCGGATTCGAACCGACAACGCTCGGTTTTGGAGACCGATGCTCTACCAATTGGAGCTACGAGCCTATGTGGACTCATTATTATACAATATTTTTTTGTATTTTTCGAATGAAAATTTCCCAAAAAACTAATGCAAAACTCTACCATACAAACACATCAAAGTCAACATGTATTTATACAAGGATATCTTATGGTTAATTTTAAACTCATTTATCAACAAAAATTCTTATCACCAAGAATTCTATTTTTATTTCTAAATGATGACATCCACTTTAAATGGTGATAGTTTTGTGCTTTTATTAATTCTAAAGTGATACTCATGCTTGTAATGAAGTTTCACATACATAATGTGGTTTTACATATTGACAATCCCTTATCATCAATGGTAAGTTTGTACGCTAGTTCACATATTTGATATGTAACTGTA
Source organism: Actinomycetota bacterium (assembly GCA_002716485.1). Taxonomy (GTDB): domain Bacteria; phylum Margulisbacteria; class Marinamargulisbacteria. The sequence goes on along the minus strand of PBBE01000024.1, from coordinate 6,463 downwards.
AAATTTTGGAGGACTAACTGTGACAATAAAAGAAAGTACAGAAAACAATTCTATGCAGAATGAACAAGAAAAAAATGAAGCCGGTGCGGTTAAGAGTCAGGCACCCCAGTCTGAAGCGAAACCTTCTTCAGATGTAAAAGCAGAGAATAAATCAACTAAAAAAGCAGCTTCAACTGCAAAAAAGACAGTGACTACTAAGAAGTCTTCTAAAAAGACGACTAAAAATGATAAAGCCGACGCAGTTCCGTTTGCGGTTATTTCTTCAGGTGGAAAACAATACCTAATCTCAGATGGCAGTATTATTAATATTGAAAAGATTGATGGTGAAGCAGGTAGTAAGGTTGAGTTTGACTCCGTTCTTTTGTACTCTGACCATACTAATGTGTCTGTAGGCGCGCCTTATTTAGATACTGTTAAAGTATCAGGCACTATTTTAGGGCAAAATAAGTCCAAAAAAGAAATTGTTTTTAAATTCAAGAAGAAAACAGGATATCAAAAGAAACAAGGCCATCGTCAGCTTATTTCAGACGTTCGTATTGATAAAATAACTATTAAAAAATAATTTAATTAAGGATAGAAGATATGGCACATAAAAAAGGTAAAGGTAGTACTAAAAACGGTCGAGATAGCGAATCTAAACGACTGGGTGTTAAAAAGTTTGGTAGTGAATTTGTCCGTGCCGGAAATATCATTATTCGCCAACGAGGCACTCGATTTCACCCTGGGGCTAATGTTGGGGTTGGAAATGACTATACTATTTTTTCTAAGATTGATGGATTTGTCCAATTTGAGCATCTTAACAAAAATAAAAAACGCGTTTCTGTTACCCCTACTACTTAGTTTCCTTTATTTGGAAATAAAGGCGACTGATGCCTGTATTTGTTGATCAAATTTCTATTTCAGTTCGGGCCGGTAATGGTGGTGCAGGTGCAATAAGTTTTCGTCGTGAAAAATATGTTCCTAAAGGGGGTCCTGATGGTGGTGATGGCGGTAACGGCGGAAATGTTATTCTTGAAGCATCAGAACAACGCCACTCACTTCTTGATCTTAATCAAAACCAACAATACAAAGCTCAACATGGTCACCCTGGCCAAGGACGAAAAAAACATGGTCGAGATGGTAAAGACCTCATCATTCAGGTTCCTTGCGGTACCATGGTATTTGATGCCAATAATTCTCTAATCATAGACCTTAAACATCATCATCAACAAGCAACTGTTGCAATTGGTGGTAAAGGGGGTAAGGGAAATGCTCGGTTTTCATCATCTACAAATCGTGTTCCTTATCATGCCCAACAAGGCATGGAGGGGGACTACATCGAGTTAACACTTGACCTACGCCTACTTGCTCATATTGGCCTTATAGGTGCCCCGAATGCAGGAAAATCAACCCTACTAAATACATTAACAAATACACAAGCTAAAATTGGGGATTATCCTTTTACTACATTAATACCTAATCTGGGTATTTTAAAGTTTTTGGATATGGAACTACGTGTCGCGGATATTCCTGGCCTCATTGAAGGCGCTTCAGAAGGCATTGGACTAGGAAACTTATTTCTACGACATGTATCACGAACTCAATTACTGGTTTACATGGTTACTGGAACTTGCCCAGAGACTGTTTGGGCGGCCTATGAGTCTCTTTGCTTAGAGTTATCTAAAAGCGGCTTTAATATTGATTCAACGCCTCGGCTCGTGGTACTATCTAAATCAGATCTACTTACTCAAGATTGCATTAAAAAAGTGATTTCTAGGTTTAAAAAAGACCAAATTGATATTATGCATATCTCTTCTGAATCACTTGAAGGCATTTCAGATCTAAAAGAAAAAATTCAACAAAATTATATTAAATTAGCCTCCAGTTTATTAAAGGAAGATGCATGAATCGGATCGTCGTCAAAGTTGGCACCAATATACTCACAACAGCTAATCGTGAGCTTGATCTTAATAACCTACGACAATTAACCCATCAAATGGCACAGGTGGCTCAATCAACTGAATATGAGTTAGTTCTGGTCTCTTCTGGAGCTATTATTTGTGGTCGACAGGTCTTAAATATCACTTGCCAAAGTATTCCTGAAAAGCAAGCTGCTGCATCAGTAGGTCAACCTTTACTTCTCAAAGAATATTCACTGTTTTTTAATCAACAGGGGTTTCATGTTGGACAAATCCTATTGACTCAAGATGGCCTTGAAAACCCTGAAAGAAAAGCCCATGCACTTGATACCATTCAAACATTATTAGCAAAAAAAGTAATTCCTATCATTAATGAAAATGATAGTGTGGCAACTGATGAAATTCAATTTGGTGATAATGACCAACTTGCATGTCAAGTTGCACAACTCATTCAAGCTGACCTATTGATTCTTTTATCAGATATTGATGGTGTTTATACACAGCCCCCCTCTACCAATAGTGACGCTGAACTTATTTCAACCCTAAAAGAGCTTAGCCCGGAGCTACTTACTACCCTCTCTTCAACAAGTATAGGGCCTGGTACTGGTGGAATAAAATCAAAGGTAATAGCCGCTGAAAAAGCTGCTAAATCAGGAATTCGAACCGTAATTGCCAATGGTAGATCTTCGTCTATTATTTTAGATATTATTCAGAATAAACCTGTAGGGACTACATTTTTACCTTCTTAGCACTTAAGCTAAGGTACTAAAGTCAGACTTATCCGTATCTCTTGGGGGCATCGTTGGGTATTTATTTTGTTGATCAGCACGAATATTATTAATCATTTCATTAAGCTTTTCACTTTCTTCTTCTGGTGTTGACCCAATGGTACTTGGAAAGTCCTTACTCGATATTTTTTTGTTACTGCCATCTACTTTTGTTGAAAACCCTTTGTCTTCTATGATACGTAATGGAATTTCAATAGGTTGCCCACTTTCAACACGGTATGCTCTAAAATCAGGTTTTTCAATATGCTTAAAACTCATTATAAAGTGATATTGATGACCTGTATCAATATCTGCTTTTGATGGATACGCTATACCTTTTGGATGCGTATGATATAAGCCGTAGTATGTTACAGAATGTTTATTAAAAAAATCGTGAGCCCTTAAGACATCATCAGGGGTAAACGAAAATGTATCTGTCTTATTATATAAATGGGCATTGTATAAGGGTAAAATGGCCTTAATCATCCCATCGTCACCCCCCAAAAAACCACCCACTTCTTGAGGTAGATTATCGAGCCCTTGCTTTAAAATTACTTGATAATGTCGATTAGTAATTCGAAAAATTTCTGGCATTAGGCAACTTTGACAACCTTAATGATGGATTGAATCGCATCACGACCATACTTTAATAATTCGTCTAATTCTACTTGATCAAATGGCTCTTTTTCTGCGGTCCCTTGTATTTCAATAAACTTTCCAGACTCGGTCATCACTAAGTTCATATCAAGCTCAGCATTTGAATCTTCGTCGTAATCTAAATCACAGATAACCTTTCCTTCAAATTTACCTACACTAACGGCTGCTACCCAATCAATAATAGGGTTTTGTTCTAAAGTACCATTCTTCATTAATGTCTCAATGGCATCTTTTAATGCGACCATTCCCCCTGTAATTGCGGCTGTTCGTGTTCCGCCATCTGCTTGAATGACATCGGCATCAATATAAACGGTCCGCTCTCCTAATAATTCAAAATCAAGTATTCCTCTTAAAGAGCGGCCAATTAAACGTTCAATTTCACTTGTTCTTCCTGACGGCTTCCCTCGTTTGACCTCTCGATTGAATCGGGTATGCGTTGCGCCTGGTAACATAGAATATTCAGCGGTTAGCCAGCCCACCCCTTTGTCTCTTAAAAAATGAGGAACACGATCTTCAATACATGCCGTACAAATCACCTTAGTATCTCCCATACTAATTAATACTGAGCCTAACGCATGCTTGGTATAATCATGTTCAATTTTAATGGGTCGGACGATCTCATTCGCTCTATTGTCTTTTCTCATTCTTGTCTTGCCTCCACTTGTGTCACTAATTCTTGCTTACTTGTATCAAGGGCCTCTCTTCCACTTTCTATATTTTGTTCTAACCGAATTAAGTTTTTCTGTAATTTGGTGATCATTAATTCTAAATTAGCCAATACGTAATCAGCATAATCATTGGCACCGTCTCGGATCTTTTTACCTTTTACCTTGGCATTTAATATGACCTCTGACTCTGTTTCGACCCGTGACCCCATTGGATTTGCTGAATTTCTGACCTCTTCATCGATGGGTTTTCCACGATCTATTGTACTTCGAGCAATATTTCCCTGGCTGCTCATACATAGCCGTAACTTATCAATAAGTTGTAATGCCTCATCTTCTTTAATCATGACCTTATCAGTAAAGGGCACTTTTTGAGAATCTAATACCAATGACTCTAATGTATCTAATAACCCTAATAACTCACTCATGCTGTCTCCTTTTATCTAGCGCTTTTTTAACTTGTTTGGCAACGAAAGGAGTAACATCTCCCCCAAAATTGGCCAGCTCTTTGACTAAACTGGAACTTAAAAAAGAATACTTTGCATCTGTCATTAAAAAAATAGTATCAATTTGGTCATTAATGGTTCGATTGGTTAGTGCTAATTGGAATTCAAACTCAAAATCTGAAACCGCTCGTAACCCTCGTATAATGGTATCGATTTGATGTTCTAAACAAAAATCAATAATTAAGCCTTTACACTTTTTAACAATAATCCGATCATCTTGGCCAACAACATCTTGGACTAAACTTACACGTTCATCTGCTGAAAAAAATGGGTTTTTTAATGAGTTATCCGAAATGGTTACATAAATAACATCAAACTTTTCTTTTGCTCGCTGAATAATATCAATATGACCATTGGTAATGGGATCAAAACTACCTGGGTATACTGCTTTTGTTGTCATTGCACTTCCACTAATGTTATTTGTGTACCCCCATACTGATATGTCTTTTTGATTTTTAGGTGATCGGGACACTCAATTTTGAACCCTTTTTCAGATTCAATTACTAGAATACTACTCTGACTCATTGTATCAAATCTAGATAGGGCATTCAATGCGTATTTGTATAAGATCGGATCGGTCCACGGGGGGTCTAAAAAGATTAGATCGAAGGGGCCATTAGGCATTATAAAATTGGCACAAAGTGTTTGTTTAAGAACTCTGATCTTAGACTGGTCTTCTGATGAGATTATTTTTTGAATATTTTTATTAATATATGTTACGTTATCATCAATAAATACAGCGCTCTTGGCACCTCTTGAAATTGCCTCTAAACCTAGTGATCCTGTCCCACAACATAGATCTAAGACACTTGCATCGATACAACGAGTACCTAAACTGCTAAAGAGTGCTTCTTTGACCCGATCTTGGGTAGGTCGTACGTCTACTGATTTAGGATATAATAGGCCATGTCCTTTATATTTGCCTGCAATAATTCTCATTAGTTAAGTTGCTGTGTTTTGAAAAAGACTTGCTTTTCTAGATGCTGCTTCATTGCTTGATGAGGCACTTGTTCTAATTGTTGATCTTCATCTACAATTTTAAAGGCAATCTTTCGGGCTGATAATAACACTTTTTCATCTCGCATAACATCGGCAATGGCAAAATCAGGAAGCCCTGATTGACGGGTTCCTAAGATATCGCCAGGGCCTCGAATTAATACATCATACTCTGATAACTTAAAGCCATCACAAGTCTCTAACATGGCATGGACACGTTTATTGGCATTTTCTGTTTTGGGGTCTCCTACTAAATAACAGTTAGCTGCTGCTTTTCCCCGACCGATTCTTCCCCTTAATTGATGAAGCTGAGATAGTCCAAACCGCTCTACATGTTGGATGATCATTAAACTCGCATTCGGGACATCAATCCCCACTTCGATGACCGTAGTGGCAACTAAAATTTGGATTTTATTGTCTTTAAACTCGGTCATAATTCTGCTTTTTTCGTCTGGATGTAGACGGCCATGAATAAGACCTACTTTATAATCAGTAAAATGGTTTTGGAACCATTCAAACCCTTCCATAGCTGACTTTAAATCTAACTTTTCTGACTCTTCGATTAACGGATATACCACATAGATCTGCTGACCTTCAGATAAAGTAGACTGTAGATGACTAAGAATACGAGAAAATGATTTAGGTCGAATAAAATAGGTTTTAGGAGGGATACGGCCCGGAGGCAATTCATCAATAATGGACTTATCTAAGTCGCCAAAACAGGTTAACATAAACGTACGTGGGATTGGAGTTGCGGTCATAAAAAGACAGTGGGGACTATGCCCTTTTTTTCGTAATGCCAAGCGTTGATTAACGCCAAATCGATGTTGCTCATCAATGATAACGACCCCAAGGTTATTAATTTCAACATACCCTTGAACCAACGCATGGGTCCCTATAACAATTAGCCCTCGCGCCTCTTTGAGTTGGGAAATCACGGCCTCTTTTTCTTTCTTTTTTAATTTACTTTTAAT
>PBBE01000023.1 GCA_002716485.1 Actinomycetota bacterium | reverse complement strand
TATTGATAAATTTAAAGAGGGTGTCATTGGTTTTTTCTAGGGTTTGTTTGGGATCGTCATGGCGTTGGGCAATTCGGTCAATGAGGCCTGAAGATAGGGCCATAATTAGGGCCGATGAAATGCCGTGACCGGCCACATCACCGATACTGATGCCTAAAAATTGATTGGCTTGGGTTTGGAGTTGAATAATGCCGGGTTGTTGTTTGTCTTTGTTTATATTGGGGTATTGTTTCGTGTTAAAGGTATAAAAGTCGCCGCCTAGGGAGGCAGCGGGGACACACTTTTTGGCAATTTTTATTCCTTCGATGGAGGGATGATCTAAAGAGAGAAGTTTGGATTGGACCTTTTGAGCGATTTCTAATTCTGAGGACTGTTTGGGTGGTTCATCTTTGATGGGGGGGGTAGGACTTATAAATAATAGTGCGCCTAATAGGATGCTCATTAGTATGGCCACTAAAAAGGGTGCCAATGGGATAATGGCTGCTAGCCATAAACAGATGATGACGGTGATAATGATAAGGGGTTGAATAGTTGGAGATCTCATACCCATTTATTATACCTGAAGCTGTTGAGATCGGCCAACCGGGCTTGTTTGAGTTTTGGAGGCGGCACCCAGATTCGAACTGGGGATAAGGGTGTTGCAGACCCCTGCCTTACCACTTGGCCATGCCGCCTTTAAAGAGATTATTTTATAAGAATTTGGTAGACTTTACAAGAATTTAATAGACCCGGTCAAAGATGGTATCAATTTGACGAGTATAATGGGAATAGTTAAAAATTCCTTCTAGCTCGTCTTTGTCGATTAAGGTGCTGATATCTGTGTCTTCTTTGAGTTTATTAAGTAAGGGTACTTTTTCGTCGAATGCTTGATGGGCGTTTCGTTGAACAATGCGATAGGCGTCTTCTCTGAGCATGCCCTTATCAATCATTTTTAATAGCACTTGCTGGGAGAAGAAGACTTGATAAGACTTGTCGATATTATCTTGCATTTGGGCTTCGTTAACAACCATGCCATTGAGCACTTTGATCATGAGTCCAATCATATAGTCTAGTCCAACGGTTGCATCTGGGAAAATAATACGCTCTGTAGAGGAATGAGAGATGTCTCGTTCATGCCATAGGGCTTGGTTTTCAAGGCTACTTAAGGCATAGCCTCGAAGGGTTCTGGCTAGACCTGTGATTCGTTCACAGATAATGGGGTTCTTTTTATGGGGCATGGCAGAGGAGCCTTTTTGCTTTTTCGAAAAAGGCTCTAAGATCTCATTGCATTCGGTTTTTTGTAAGCTTCGGATTTCAGTGGCCATTTTTTCTAATGAGCCACCAATAATGGCGATGCTGGTCATAAAGTGGGCATGACGGTCCCGTTGCAGGATCTGGGTGGATGCTTTGGCAGGTCTTAGCCCGAGTTTTTGGCAGGTGAATTCTTCAATTTTGGGTGAAATATGGGCGTAGTTTCCCACAGCACCAGAAATTTTACCTACGTTAATACCATTAATGGCGGATAATAAACGCTCTTTGCTGCGTTCAATTTCATCGTACCAGACGGTTAGTTTGAGCCCTAATGTGGTGGGTTCGGCATGAACGCCATGGGTTCGGCCCATCATGAGGGTGTTTTTGTATTTATATGCTTGGGTTTCGATGGCTTGTAATAGTTCATCTATGGCATCAATTAAGACATGTCCGGATTCTTTAATCAGGAGACTAAAGGCGGTGTCTACCACATCAGAAGAGGTGAGCCCGAGGTGGATGAGTCTAGATTCTGGACCTACGTTTTCGGCGACATTGGTGAGAAAGGCAATCACATCATGATGGATTTCAGCTTCGATTTCATCGATGCGTTGTACATCAAATCTTGCTTTTTCTTTAATAGTGTCAAGGTCTTGTTTGTTAATATTCCCGAGTTGATGATGGGCTTCACATGCGGCAATTTCCACATCCAGCCATTTTTGGAACTTGTTTTCTGCGGTCCAAATCGCAGTCATTTTTTCTCTAGCGTATCGTTTAATCATAATAGCAGCTATTTTAGCACTATTTTGAGTTGGGATCTAGAGGGTGACCGGATACTTTTTTTATTAAGGAGGGACGCTTTTTTGGTCAATGTCATTTTAAGGGGTAATATACTTACTAATGCTTTGATGTTCTTTTAATCTATCTATAAGTACTGCTACAATAAAGGGATATGAATCAACATTCAACACTTCAAGGTCTTTTAGGGGTTATTGGTGATCCCATTGCTCACTCTTTATCACCGATCATGCATACGCAGGTCTTACAGGCTCAGTCTGTGAATGCCACTTATTTGCCTTTTCATGTGAAATCGGAGATGCTTGGTGCGGCTTTGGATGGACTACGAGCTTTGGGCTTTTGGGGCTGTAATGTTACGGTGCCTCATAAAGAAACGGTGATTCCTTTTTTGGATGAGTTGGACCCATTGGCCAAGCGTTTAGGTTCTGTGAATACGATTGTGAATCGTGATGGGCAATTGACTGGATATAGTACGGATGGCCAGGGCTTTATGTTGGCCCTGTCTGAAGAATTGGGTTTTCAAGTAAGTGGTAAATCAGTGGTGATTTTGGGGGCGGGTGGATCGGCACGGGCCATCTTAGGTGCCCTTTTGGATGATTCAGTGGGCCCTGTTTATCTGTTGAACCGTCGCTTGGAGCGTGCTCAAGCTTTATGTGAGTTAGCGTCTGAACAGAGTCCAGTTTCAGCCATTGCCTTATCAGATGAGGACGCTTGTTTACAGGCCTTATCTAAGGCTGATTTGCTTATCCAGACCACGTCGGTGGGCATGGCCCCTGATGTGGATGGCTGTGTGCTATCTGATTTTTCTTGGCTTTCAAATGACCAGGTGATTGTGGACATTATTTACAGTCCTCTAGAAACTCGGTTATTATCAAAGGGACGTTTAAACGGAGCCAAGACCTTAAATGGGGTGGGCATGTTGGCCGGACAAGGCGCTTTGGCTTATACGCTGATGACGGGAAAGCCCTGTGCGTATTCGGAGATGAAGGAGGCCCTTTTACAGGCTATTTCAGTCACCAAGGGGTCCATATAAAGGAGTTGTTATGTCAAATAAGTTAACCAAGTTTAGTCAGTATCAGCGGGTGGGGGTCTTTGTGGATGTCCAGAATATGTTTTATTCGGCCAAGCGGATTAGTAATGCGAAATTGGACTTTAATCGGCTTATGGAAAAAGCGGTTCGGGGTCGGCAATTGATTCGAGCGATTTGCTATGTGGTTGAGAACCCTGAAATTGATCAGACTGGTTTTGTGGAGATGTTGAAACAAAATGGATATGAGATTAAGTCCAAAGCGTTACGGATGCGGGCGGATGGTTCGTCTAAAGCGGATTGGGATATGGGGATGGCCATTGATGCGGTGTCTTTGGCTCAAAAGTTAGATATTATTGTGATTGTTTCTGGTGATGGCGACTTTGTAGATTTGGTATACCATTTGAAGAGCTTGGGGGTCTCAGTGGAGGCCATTTCCTTTTTACCGAGTACGAATGAAGATTTAATTAAGGCAGTGGATTTGCACGTGCCGGTGGAGGATGACTTGTTACTGAAACCTCGTAAACGGACCTGGATTCCTAAAAAGTCATCAAAATCATCATGACTCGGTTATCGCTTTTATTTAATATGATTCGCATGGACCCGATTATATTGGTTCCTTTTTTAGGGTACCAGTTTGTTGTTCAGGTGATTCAGGCGATGTTTTCTGAGCCCAAAGGAGTGGCATTGGGCCTCATTATGGGTCTGACTTGGGTGATGGGGGTATTTGCCAAGGCATTTACTTTGTATTTGGGCTTAGAATTGGTGAAAGATAATGCCTTATTTATTGACGCGTCTTTTAAGAAGACCAAAGCGCGTTTAACGGCTTTGTTATTGGCCACGGGGATCTTTGTCTTTCCTTTTTTTATATTGTTTTACATGGGCTTACAGCCAGGTGAAGAGGTCCAAGCGTCGGGCTTGCTGGTTTTGTTGATGCTTTTATCCGTGCCCCTTAGCTTTATATTACATCTTTTGCCGGTGCATATGGTCTTAATTGAGTTGCCATGGAAACAGTCTGTACGAAAGACCTTGCAGTTTATTACGACCCATTTTAAAGAGACTTTTCGAATGATTGTTACGGTCTTTTTCTTTTGGATGAGTAGTTTATTGCTGGCCTTGTTTGTTTATCAGGTGCCAGTGATTGGTGAGTCCGTTCTTTTTGCGGTTGTTCAGGCGTTGGGCTCTTGTATTGTTTATCTATTTGTTTTGTTATTTTTACTTGAGCGAAAAAAACCATCTCTTTTTCGGGAATTTGAGTCGTATATGGACGAGCATCGCCTTAATTTAGAGGCCCCTTCTTTGGATGAGGATTAAGTATTAGTGGGGGCTTTTTGAGCTGGGGTTTGCTGATGAATATTCATATAAAAGTGCTGATTATAGGCGCTGTTTTTTTTAGGGAAGTCGGACCTAAAATGAGCCCCACGGCTTTCTTGTCGAGCCTGTGAAAATTGGGTGATTAGAGTCGCGACTCGCCAAAGATGCTTGAGCTCATATACGTCTGGGTCTTGGCTTTGGATATTGTCTAGCCAGTCATAGCTTGATAATTGTATTATTGCGTCAGTTAGGCCGAGTTTGTTGCGGCTCATGCCTACATTTTTCCACATTAGGGCCTGGATTTGCTGTTTAATTGGGCCGATTGGGTCTTTGAGTGGGCTAGGAGTTAAGGGAGCTGTGGGTATTTTTGGTGGGGTTGCTTGGCACGTTGATTGGGCATGATGGGCGCTTCGGTAGCCGAAGACGAGACCTTCTAATAAGGAATTTGATGCCAATCGATTGGCGCCATGAATACCTAAATGGGCCACTTCACCAGCGACACAGAGGTTGGAGATATCAGTTTCGCCATTAATACTGCTTTTGATTCCGCCCATCATGTAGTGGGCGGCTGGTGTCACAGGAATGGGCTCTTTGCAAATATCAATGCCCGCTTTTAGACAGTGTTTATAGATATGAGGGAAGCGGGTATTAATGGGCGCGTTAATGTTACTTAAGTTAAGGGTAACCGGATCCGGTGAGTCGTAAATGGCTTTTGCCACGATGTCTCTGGGCGCTAGGTCTTTGTTGGGGTGTGGGATATAGAGGGGCTTGTGATTGACTTCGAGTCGGCCCCCTTCTCCTCGTAGCGCTTCGCTGAGTAAGAACTGAGGCTGACTTTTAGGGGTGGTGATGGCTAGGGTCGTGGGATGAAACTGCATGAATTCCATATCTGCCACTTCACAGCCTTGTTCAAAGGCCAATGCAATCCCGTCACCGGTCGCAACGCTGGGGTTACTGCTATGGGCATATACGGCACCACAGCCTCCTGTGGCCAGGATACTGGCTTTGGCTGTGAATGAGATGGGGTGTTGGTTTTGTAAGCCTAACGCACCCCAGCATTGGCCATCGATACAAGTTAGGGAGATGATGGGCGTGTTTTCATAAAGTGTGATTTGGGGGCGTTTTTGAATGTGTTGTCCTAGGACTCGCTCGATTTCTTTGCCGGTTTGGTCTTTGTGATGTAGTACTCTGGCCTTGGAGTGGGCTCCTTCAAGGGTAAAGTCGAGTTGGTTATTAAGTTGATCAAAATTGGCACCTAAGTCACATAGTTGGCGGATTCTGGCAGGGCCTTCATTGACCAGGATTTCTGCAGCGTCTTTATTGCATAAGCTGCCGCCGGCATTTAAGGTGTCTTTGAGGTGTTCTAAGGGGGTATCGTTTTTAGCCATTGCTGCTGCGATACCGCCTTGGGCGTATTGGGTGTTTGAGAGTCGGAGGCTTTTTTTGGTGACTAAAGAGACGGATCCAAATTGACTCAGTTCAAGGGCACTGATTAGACCTGCAATTCCGGTCCCGATGACTAAGTAATCACTGTTGATGTGTTGTGTTGTCATGACAAGTATTGTATCAGAGATTATGCGCTTTGGAGAGCGTTGTACTTATGAGTGCGATATGGGATTGTCTATTGGGTCTTTTTTGAGCTTATTGTATAATGACATTTTAATCTAAGATAGGGGGCTAGTTGGAGGTTGTTAGGATGAGTGGTTATGACCCGATATCAAGTGAAGTAAAATGGCGTGAAAAATGGGCCGAAGCGGGGATCTATCGTGCTGAATTTCAGGATGAAAAGCCGTCTTATTATGTATTGGAAATGTTTCCGTACCCGTCTGGGAAGTTACATATGGGTCATGTCAGAAATTATTCGATAGGGGACTGTTTGGCGCGCTTTAAACGTATGTCTGGATTTAATGTCTTGTATCCCATGGGGTATGATAGCTTTGGGTTGCCAGCCGAAAATGCGGCGAGACAGAATCAGGAACATCCTGAAAAATGGACCTTGGCCAATATTGATCTTATGCGGGAGCAGCAGTCTCAGTTGGGATTAAGCTATGATTGGGATCGAGAAGTGGCTACTTGTTTGCCTGATTATTATCGTTGGAACCAGTGGCTGTTTATTAAGTTGTATGAACAAGGGCTCGTGTATCGAAAAAAAGGGTATGTGAATTGGGATCCGGTAGATGAAACTGTACTGGCCAATGAGCAGGTGATTGATGGAAAAGGGTGGCGATCCGGGGCGGATGTAGAGAAACGAGAGATTGAACAGTGGTATATTAAAATTACAGATTATGCTGAGCGCTTATTGGCAGATCTAGATGAGTTAACCGGGTGGCCGGAACGGGTTAAAGTCATGCAACGGCACTGGATTGGTCGTAATGAAGGGACTGAAATTACATTTGATGTTATTAGTGAATCTGGGGATAAAGTGGGGCAGGTCCCTGTCTTTACGACTCGACCTGATACTTTGTTTGGGGTGACATACTTGGTTTTGGCACCTGAACATGAGTTGACCCTTAAATTAGTTAAGGGGTTGGCGCAGGAGCCGCAGGTATCTGCATTTGTCCAAGAAGTTTTGGCCAGTTCAGTTCAGGATCGAAGTAATGAAGATCGACCTAAACAAGGTTTATTTCTAGGTCATTATGTCCAACATCCACTGACTCAGCAGCGAGTTCCGTTATATGTGGGGGATTATGTGTTAATGGATTATGGCACTGGTGCTGTAATGGCGGTTCCGGCCCATGATCAACGGGATTTTGAGTTTGCTAAGGCCCATGACTTGCCTATCAAAGTGGTGATTCAGCCTGAAAATGAACCTTTGGATGTTCATCAAATGACACAGGCATTTGTGGACGATGGGGTTATGACAGACTCTGCTGATTTTTCAGGTCAATCGAATCAGGACGCTAAAAAGGGGATCACGGATGCGTTGATTGCCATGGGCTCTGGGGATCGAAAAGTGACCTATCGGTTACGGGATTGGTTGATATCACGGCAACGGTGTTGGGGAACACCTATTCCGATGCTTTATGATGATAAAGGTCAAATTGTTCCTGAATCGGTATCGGCCTTGCCGGTTAGTTTGCCGGATGATTTACGAATTACGGGGACAGGGAACCCCTTGGCCACGCATTCAGATTTTTTATCGGTTAAACGTTCTGGTCAGACTTATCGTCGAGAAACCGATACTATGGATACTTTCTTTGATTCCTCTTGGTACTTTTTTCGTTATTGTGACCCTAAAAATACCAGCTTGCCTTTTTCTGAGGCCAGTGCCCAAGAGTGGATGGCGGTGGACCAGTATATTGGTGGGATTGAGCATGCGGTGCTTCATTTGTTATATGCCCGGTTCTTTACCAAGTTTTTGTCAGATTTGGGTTTAACTACCGTTACGGAGCCTTTTAAGCGGCTATTATGTCAGGGAATGGTTTTAAAAGAGGGCGCAAAAATGTCCAAATCTTTGGGTAATACGGTGGACCCAGGTGAGATTATTTCTGAATATGGGGCGGATACGGCCCGGTTATTTATTTTGTTTGCAGCGCCGGTGGAGCGGGATTTAGATTGGTCCGATGAGGGCGTGGAAGGGGCGTTTCGTTTTTTAAAGCGGGTGTATCGTATTGTAGAAGAGCGGGATCAGTTTCCTGTTCAAGATGAAGCTCAGTTAGTTAAGATGACCCATAAGACCATTCAACGGGTCACTGAGGATATTCAACGCTTTAGTTTTAATACGGCGATTAGTCGGTTAATGGAGTTTGTTAATGGCATGTATAAGCAGGGGACGAATGAGCAAGCCTTAATTCAATTGGTTTTATTGCTGGCGCCTTTTGCACCCTTTATTACGGAGTCATTATGGTCTTTATTGGGGCAAGATGGATTTGTTCAGCAGGCATCTTGGCCGGACTTTGATGAGACCTTAATCCAAGATGATACCGTGACCATGGTTTTTCAAGTGAATGGTAAGTTAAGAGACCGGCGGGATGTTCCTAAAGATATGGAGAAAGACGATGTTTTTGACTTGGCCATGTCACAGGAAAAAGTTCAACGCTTTGTCGAGGGGCACTCTGTAAGGAAAGTGATTTATGTGCCTAATAAGTTATTGAACTTGGTGGTATCTTAGTCCGGTAATTTGAGATAGATTCGAGGGCGATTTAGCTTAGGGTTGGCCAGTGATTGGACAATAATAGTTCCTTTTAATTGATGTTGCTTACCGAGTTTTGATTTTAGTTCCTCTTGATGGGCAGAGGTAATGATAAAAACTTGTCCGCCTTTGGGGAGTTTGAGGGCCAGTTCCTGGAAGGGATGGTTCCCTAATAGCTGTATGGTTCCGCTCAATTGGACAGATTGTTTGTTCATTTGGCTGAGGTCTTGATAGCTGGGCTCACAGCCAAGTAAGCTAATCATTAATAAGATCAGGGAGGTGATACGGACCTTCATTCGTAATTGATCCTAATGTATCGGATATCTTTATTGATTTGATTATTGGAAATAGGCTCAGCATACTTGGTATTCCATATAGAGGTACTTAAAGGCCTATAAAGGCTGCTGGTCCCAGGAATAGTCCTTAGATAGTTGGAATTAATAAGGAGAGGATAATTGAGTTTGAACTCAGGGTTTCGGTAGCAATAGATCCCGTCTTGGTTTTGGATGAGGTTAGTGATTTTGAAGTTGATCAATAATTGGTCAAATGACTCAAAGTAGGATTGCTTTTCTTTGAAATAGTGTTCAATGACCATATGGTCATTATATGGGCTTTGGATTAAGTCTTTGAAAAAGAGCTCAGGGTTGCCAGAATGGGCACAGCAATATGATAAAAATAAATAGATTAAGCTATATTGGTCGAAGGAGAGGTTGTTATCAATTAAGGCGAGGTTTTGGTGGATATCGGGGTTGTTTTGATGATGGGCGTCTGAGAACTCTGGAACCATTTCAAAGGAGACGGCCTCGGCGATTCCTTCATCGAGCCATTTCGCAATTAAGGAAGAATTTGTTGAACGTCGTTGTGAAAAGGTAATCAGGTGTTGAAGTTCATGAGAGAAGGTATGATAGATGTGATTATTATCATAACGGCCACTAAAAAGAGCAGTGTTTAGGTAGAGTAACTCTCCTTGGTTGGAATAATATTTATTGATATCTTCATCATAAAGATCCAGTTGCCAGAAATAACCAATTGTATTTTGATTATCTGTTTTAGATGCAATGTCATAAAACAAGAGCTTGATTTTTTGGTTGTTATCTATGTCGCTACTTCGGCCATATTTATTGAATTGATTTTCCGTGATGAGGTCCAATTTTTGGCTTAGTTGGTCGAGATTAATATGATTGAGTTGTTCAAGTTGATCCGTATCCCAGTAGATACGTGTATATTTAGACTCATAGACATATTTGGACAGGACAGAAATGCCAGGGTATTGAAATCCCTCTTTAAGAGAATGGGTTTTAAAACGAGTGAAGCTCCCTAATTCAGGGGTAGTTTCTAGGCGAAGAGATTGATGTGGCTTTAGTTGAGGTGGTCGTAGGTACTTTTTGTCATTGACCCTTAGTTGGGCACATTCTGTATTAATTTTTTGGGGGGGACTTAGTTGGCCATGAACAGCATGGGAGGTTTCTTTTTTATTTAAATTAATAATAATCAGTGCAGAATCGGGGTAATTAGGAAAGGTATAGTTGATATATTGGGCTTGTATATCTTGGCTTGATACCAGGGTCTCAGGGTCACTGCTATTGTTGAGTTGATTCAGTGATGTACATGCACATAGGCATATACAAGATAGTAAGATCAGGTAGACACGCATTATGTTACGGGGATTGCTTCTTTTTTGGGTGGGCTTAGTAATAAGCGATCAGAACTGGCTTGGTTGATTCGGCTTACGCTTGGCCAAAATTTATGTGTTTGTAGTCGATCGATAGGATAGGCGGCTTTGTTTCGGCTATAAGGGTGGGGCCAATCGGATCGGGCAATTTCGCTGGCAGGATGGGGGGCGTTGGCCAATGGACTTTCTTTGTAGGGATAGGTTCCATTTTTGATTTCTTCAATTTCTGAATTGATATGAATAAACGCCTCACAGAGTCGATCTAATTCTGCTTTGGATTCACATTCGGTGGGTTCGATCATCATGCTATCTGGCACTGGCCATGAAACGGTGGGCGCATGAAAGCCATAATCCATGAGTCTCTTGGCGATATCTTCGACACTTACCTGGGCACTTTTTCGACATTCTTTTAGATCAATAATAAGCTCATGGGCCACGCATCCGTTTTCATTTTTGTATCGTACAGGGAAATAGGCCTCTAGTTTTGCTTTAATATAATTAGCGTTTAGGATGGCAATTTTGGATGCGTTTGTGACGCCGTTGTCTCCGAGTAACTTAATATAGGCATATGAGATTGGTAAAATGCCTGCACTTCCCCAATGGGAGGCGGAGATGGCGGTCTTGCTTTGGGGGTCGTTGGGGGGCTCTGGTAGAAATGGGGCCAGCTCTTCAGTGACACAAATGGGGCCCATCCCAGGGCCACCACCACCGTGGGGGATGCTAAAGGTTTTATGTAAATTTAGGTGGCAGATGTCGGCCCCAATATTACCAGGGCCAGTGAGACCTACTTGGGCATTTAAGTTGGCGCCATCCATATAAATTAAGCCACCATATTGATGGATAATGTCACAAATTCGGGTGATATCGTTATCAAATACACCGAAGGTGGATGGATAAGTGACCATAAGTCCAGCTAAGGTATGTTCATGTTTTTGGCATAGCTGTTCTAATTGTTCGATATCAATGGTTCCTTCGGCGGTGCTTTTAATATTAATGATTTTAAGGCCTGCCATGTGGGCACTGGCTGGATTGGTGCCATGGGCTGAATCTGGGATGAGGATATGGGTGCGTTCTGGACACCCTTTGGCTTCGAAATATTGTTTGAAGCATAAAAGACCTGCAAATTCACCTTGGGCACCTGAGTTAGATTGGAAGGAAATGCTATGCATGCCGGTGATTCTACAAAGGGCGTTACCCAAACCGTCAATAACCTTCTTATAACCAAAGGTTTGATTGGCGGGGGCATAGGGATGAATATTGGCAAATCCGGGGTAAGTCACTGGGATCATTTCACTAGTGGCGTTGAGTTTCATGGTACAAGAGCCAAGGGGGATCATACTATTGGTTAGTGATAAGTCTTTGTTTTCTAAGTGTTTTAAGTATCGTAAAAGGGAGGTTTCGGTATGATGAATATGAAAAATATCTTGACTTAAAAAGGAGGACTTTCGAGTTAGGTTCTCAGGGAGAACGGGTGTTTGATTAGAGGGGGTGCTATTGGAATAAGGGACTTTAAGGACCGAGCTAAATATTTTGATCAGTTGTTGGATGTGTTGAGGAGTACTGGTTTCATTTAAAGTAATTTGGAGGGTGTTGGGTTGGGGGTAATGGGCATTGAATTTGTTTTTTTCTAGCTCATTTTTGAGTCGGTCGATATTGCTTGATTCCATTTGGATTTGAATGGTATCGATACTGGGTTTTTGCCGAACTTTGATGCCCATTTGTTCGAATTGGTTAGCTAAACAGTCTCGGTTTTTATGAATTTGAGTGGCAATTTCACGGATGCGATCTGGGCCGTGATAAATGGTGTACATAACGGCCATTACCGCTAATAATGCTTGGGCGGTACAAATATTTGAGGTGGCGTTTTGTTTTCGGATATGCTGCTCTCTTGTTTGTAAGGCCATTCGAAAGGCGTCGCGGCCTTGAGTATCTGTTGCTTTACCAATGAGTCGGCCTGGGAGTTGACGGATATATGCATGTTTACATGCTAAAAAGGCAGCATGGGGGCCACCATAGCCTAATGGGACGCCAAAGCGTTGTGAGTTACCGACCACAATATCGGCGTGCCAATCTCCGGGAGGGGTGACCAAGGCCGAGGTAAGTAGCTCGCTGGCACAACAGACTTTAATGTCATGTTGTTGGGCCTTTAAGATGATGTGTTGATAATTGATGATATCACCGTGTTGGTTGGGGCTTTGAACTAAAAGACCAAAGGTATCGTCGTGAAATTGGAGTTTAGAGGGGTCTTGGATATCGATATGGATGCCTAGTCCTTTGGCTCGGGTTTGGATAACGGTGATGGTTTGGGGGTAGCAGTCATTTGCGACAATGAAGCGGTGGGCATTTTTTTTGCATTTACCGGGGGTTCTCAGCCGGTGCATCATGGCCATGGCTTCTGCGGCGGCAGTGGCTTCGTCTAATAATGATGCGTTGGCCACGTCCATACCGGTCATTTCGCAGATCATGGTTTGGAAGTGATACAAGGCTTCAAGTCGGCCTTGTGAGATTTCAGCTTGATAGGGGGTGTATTGGGTATACCAGCCGGGGTTTTCAAGTATATTACGTAAAATAACGGCAGGGGTTTGGGTGTCATAAAAGCCTTGCCCGATGAGGGAGTGCACCTTACTATTTTGTTCGCTGAGCTCTTTTAAGTGCTCTAGTAGTTCGGGTTCTGTTAAGGCGTCTTCTGTTGTTAAGGGCGACTCAAGACGGATCTTTTTAGGAATCGTATCGTTAATTAGATCATCGATACTATTGTAATTGAGTGTTCGAAGCATTTCAGATTGTTCGGCTTTACTTGGTCCGATATGTCGGTCTTGGAAAGAATCAGCTGTGTTTTTCATAACGGTCTATCCTTAATATGTGTTATTTTACTTAATTTTAATTTCTTTAATTCTAACATAAAAATGAGTAATCATGGATGGGTATATATTGCTAGTTTTGGCTTGGTTTTTGATTTGAATCGTTTTTAGGTCGATGAGTGTTTGTGGGTTGAATACGGGTCATCTTTATTATGGTTACTTTGATTTCACTTCGATTTACCTTATACTTAAAACAATCGATTATATTTGGTGCTTTGGAAATGGAAAGGGGCGATCATGCGAGTTAGGGCTGGTCTAATTACTGCAATTTATCTGTGGGGCTTGCTGTTTTGTTTTTCTGTTTTTGGAGCCGAGCCAGAAGCAATTCTTCGTCAGGTGGACCAGGCTCGTTATTTTGGGACCCTTTATTTTGAAGGTGAAATGCAGGTTCAGCGACGCTTTAAACGGACCAAGCAGTTCAAGATTTGGCAGGAAGGGGACCAAAAGTCCTTTATTGAGTTTGTGAATAAATCGGATGCGGGGACTAAGTTTTTGAAATTAGAGGATCAGTTGTGGCTTTATTATCCTCAGGTGGATGATGTCATTAAAATAGGCGGCTATATGTTACGAGATGGATTTATGGGCTCGGATTTTTCCTATGATGATGTCATGGATGAGGCGGCCTTGTTATCAGATTATACCGTTCAGGTTCATCCCAGTGAGAAGAGTGTGTCTGAGAATGTGACCTGTTTGTTGCTTACTGCGCGTCGTGATGGGGTGGGCTATCCGACTCGGGAGATATGGGTGGATACAACGCGTTATGTCATCCTTAAAATGAATTTGTTTGCTCAATCAGGTGTTTTATTAAAGGAGATGACTTTTTCGGGGTATTTTAAAGTGGATCGCTTTTGGTTTCCGAAACGAATGCGAATGCGCTCGGTGCTTCGCAAGAATAGTCAGACAGATTTTTATATTTCTAATGTTAAATTGAGTCCTTTATTATCCAAAGACCGCTTTTCTAAAAAGGCATTTTATGTGGACTAAATTAGTTGGCTTTGGGGTGAGCTTGCTGTTATTGACATCCTCTTTGCTGGCCTTGGAATCTAGGCTGCATTGGCATGAAAATATCTTGTTTCCTGATGAATATCGGTCTTTTTTTCATCACTCACTTCGTTGGGAGTTACGATCAAAGTCTGTATCGAATTGGCGATTTTATGGGGCCCTTCAGGCGCATTATCTTCAGGCTTTATCAGGAGAGGGGCCGATATTGGATCTTTCTTCGCCGGTGATGCAGATGGATAAGGGGATGTTGGCCTTGGATCGTTATTATGGAGAGTATCAGAATAAAGCGTTCCGGCTTTCTGTCGGTAAAATGGGTGTAAATTGGCATTCGCCGTCTCGTTTGGGGATTTCTAATTTATTGTCTCAGTCGTCTTTTGCCCCATTATCTCGCTGGTATGTGGGGCGACATGCCATTAAGTTGACCCGATACTTGTCGGAAACTGATGATGTGACGGGTTTATTGAGCTTGCCCCTTTATCAGGACTTTTCTGATGACCTGAACCCGATTTCAGGTCTTCAGTGGATTCGTAATTCAGATTTAGGAGAGTGGTCCTTGGGGGCCTTGTACGATTCAGGTCAGCAATGGGGGTATTTGAGTATGGCCTTGCAACTTCAATATGCAGGGATGGACTGGGTTTTGGATGTCTTGGGTGGGCGGGGTGATGCTGATCAGGGGCTTGAGTTTTCGTTGGGGCGCATGGGGGCCTTGGGGCCGATTCATTGGGTGGCAGAATATTGGCAACATGATCCTGGTTTGAAACGTATTGCGATGGCAGAAGGGGCCTTGCTTGCGTCTAGGCTGTCTCAACGTCATTTTGGAGTCTTGGGGCTGTCTTATCAGAGGGGGCTTTGGGAGCAGGTGTCAGTGACGGGTCTTTGGGGCATGCAAACCGGGTCTTTATTGGCCCTTTTGGATTTAACAGTTCCTTTTTATTGGGATATTGATCTCTCTGTTTCTTTGCAGCAAGGGGCGTTAGGGACTTCTTCGGATGGGATCGGGGACCGCTTAATCAATATGTCATTTCGGAAGGTGATCTAGATGAGATTATTTATTCAGATGGCATGGCGAAGTTTGGCAGGGCATCGACAGCGAAATGTGACGATATTTCTGGCGGTATTTATGAGTGTTTTGCTCTTGCATATTTATGCGGGGTTTTTGAAAGGCTATATGAGTGCCTTTAATGAACGGGCCTTTGAGGCGGATGGCCATGTGAGTTTGTATCAGGAGGGTTATTATGACCGACAGATATTAATGCCTCAATATTTGTTTATACCGAACCCCGACGAACTTGAGCTTAAGTTGCGATCTGATGATCGGGTTCGTTCGGTTCGACGGGAGTTACCGTTTGCGTCGGTGATTAGCTTTCAGGAGAATAGTTTTCCAGTCATGGGCTTAAGTGTGCCCGATTCTTCCCAGCTACCTGGATTGGTTAAATCTAGTTTTTCTGCACTTCCAGCATGGGAGGGGAGGGATGAGTTGATGTTAGGGGCCGGTTTGGCGGCCTTTTTGGGGGTTTCAGTGGGTGATAAGGTGGTTTTGATGGGACAAGATGTTATGGAGGCCATGTCCCTTAGATCGGCCCGAGTTGTCGGTGTTTTTCAGACTCATGTGACGCAATTGGATCATCAGGTGATCTTTGTGCCTTTGAGTTTGGCTCAATCGTTATTAGGTTTAGGGGATGGGGTCACTAAAATAAGTGTGTTTTTGCAAGATGAGGCCATGTCAGGTCCCGTGATTGAGACGGCGTCTTCGTATTTGGAATCTATAGATGTTCAGGCGTTTCCTTGGCAGGTTACCCATCCGGAAATTATGCAGCTTCGGGGCATGAATCGGGTGAGCCGTGGCATTTTAAGTGGCGTGATTTTGTTGGTGACAGGTGTATCCATTATTAATGTGATTTTATTGGCTTTAATGGACCGGGTCCGAGAGTTTGGGACCTTGCGGGCCTTGGGCTTTTCACGGCGACAATTGTCGGGCTTGGTTATGTTAGAGGTCAGTTTTGTGGGGGGGATAGCGTCGTTGTTTGGGGTGATTTTGGCGGGTAGCTTTTGTTATTATTATTCGATTTATGGGATTAATATGGGCGCTGCCATGGACCAATTGCAAGGCATGAGTCGGGTGATTTATACGGTCTTTGAATGGCGAGATGTATTTCTATATTTTGTTTTGGGGGTTTTGGCTGTGTTGTTGGGGTGTTTGTACCCGCTTAGAGTCATTTTTAAAGTGTCAGTGATGGAGGCGTTGCGGTACCGATGATAATTCAATTGGCCTGGCGTCAGGTGCTTCGATATAAGCGATATATGATTATTAATAGTGTCTCGATTTTTGTAATTATGGCCATGGTGATTTTCTATGTTGGGATGATGAGGGGCTATGTGGGTCAGATGGAACGTATGATTATTCAGATGCAGACCGCAGATTTTCAGGTCCATCCGAAGGGATATTTGGCGGATGCGATGTTTTTGCCTATTGATCAGACGATATCTGGGTTTACGAGTCTTCAACATGGTTTATTGGATCAAGAAGGGGTGGCTCAGGTTGCAGCTCGGATTGAGTTTTCTTTGATGTTAAGTAATGGTGAGGATCGGCTTCAAATGCAAGGGGTGGGGATTGAGCCGGGCCGGGAGTCGGGGATGATGGTATTGGATCAACGGATCACGTCGGGACGTTATTTGAGCCGTGATGACCGGGGTATATTATTGGGTGAACCGACGGCAGCGTTGTTAGGCTTGTCGGTGGGGGATTTGGTTTGGGTGTATGCCAAGACCCAAGACCAGGTCCATAATGTATTGCCCTTACGGGTATTGGGTGTTTTTTCCTTTGGTTTTCAGGTGATTGATCGTGGCATGATATTTATGCCATTGCCCTTGGTGCAGTCTTTTTTGAATATGCCGGATCAGGTTACCAAGTTGATGATTCAACGTTCATCAGCGATCTCTTTATCTGCACTGGGTGATCAGTTAGCCGTGGCATTGCCGCCAGAAGTACAAATTGATTCTTGGCAGCGTTTTCAAGAAGGGTTTGTTCAAGATGTGAAGATGAACTATCGATTTTTGGGGCTCTTGATGGGGCTTTTGGTTTTGGTAGGGGGGTTAAGTATCTTAAATACAGTGAGTATGAGTATTGTATCACGGTATTCAGAGTTTGGGACCTTAATGGCCATTGGCTATTCTTGGTCCTTTTTGGCCCGGTTATTATTTTTAGAACTATGTCTGATGGCTGGTTTGGGGATTGTGCTGGGCCTTATGGTAGGTGGGGGATTGGATTATTGGATGGTAAATTATGGGATTCCGTTCCCGAAAGAGATGGCTGAGATGGTGACGGTCCCGCTTCCTGAGGCCATGGTGTCGAAGGT
>PBBE01000022.1 GCA_002716485.1 Actinomycetota bacterium | reverse complement strand
TTTGTTTTTGTGGAAGTGATTTTAGTTTTTTCATGATAAATTTTTAAATATTGTGAGTTTTTTTGTTTTATTATTATGGTGTTGATGTTACTGGGTATTGTTGGGTTTGTAAATGTTTTGCTCAGCCATAGTCCATCTTCTTAGCTTGAGGTATAATATTGATAGAGGGCTTCATTTTTATGTTAAAATGAGCTAAATTATAGTGAATTTAGTTGGAAATAGGATGGGTTATGACTGATATTATTGTACAAAAATATGGGGGTAGTTCGTTAAAGTCGCCGGAACGGATTAAGGCGGTTGCTCAGCGAATTATTGATACTAAAAAGCGTGCTAAGAGTGTGGTGGCAGTGGTATCGGCCATGGGCAAGAGTACCAATGAATTGATTGGGTTGGCCTCTCAGGTGTCTGAGCAGCCCATTGCGCGTGAATATGATGCATTGATTAGTAATGGCGAGAATATTTCGGCATCGTTATTATCGATGGCCATTAATGATAGAGGGGTTAAGGCCATTTCATTGACGGGTGCTCAGGCAGGGATTCGTACCGAGTCGTTACATAAGAAGGCTAAAATTTTAGATGTTCGGACACAGCGGATTCAAGATGAACTAGATAAAGACCAAATTGTCATTATTACAGGGTTTCAGGGGATTAATCAATATGATGATATTACGACCATTGGTCGGGGGGGGTCGGATACCTCTGCCGTGGTATTGGCGGCGGCGTTACGGTGTCAGGAATGTGAGATCTATACGGATGTGGATGGGGTTTATACCACGGATCCGAGGCTGGAGCCTGCAGCTCGAAAATTAACAGAGGTGACTTATGACGAGATGTTAGAGATGGCGTCTTTGGGTGCCAAGGTCTTGCATCCTCGCTCAGTAGAATGTGCCAAAGAAAATGAAATTACCATTCATGTGCGCTCGTCGTTTAATGAACATGAAGGAACACGTGTAAGGAAGGAGAGTGTCATGGAGGTTAACCAACCCGTCACAGGCGTGACGTTAAATGAACAGGAATCGATTATTTCAATTGTGGGGGTGCCTGATCAGCCAGGGATTGCGGGTCGATTTTTTTCGTATTTGGCTCAGCAAGGGGTGAATGTGGATATGATTATTCAAAGTGTTGAAAATAAAACGGAGCCAGTGAATAATATTTCATTTTCGGTATTAGAAGATGATTTATCTTTGGCGACAAAACTAACAGAGGAGATGGCCCAGACATTGAAGGCCAAATCGGTATCGACAGATAGTTCTATTGCGAAAGTATCTATTGTGGGGGTAGGGATGATGTCTCGGCCAGGGGTTGCCGCTCAGATGTTTCAGACTTTAGGAGAATCGAATATTAATATTAAACGAATTACCACTTCTGAGATCAAGGTCTCTTGTGCCATTGATCGAGACAAGGCTAGCCAAGCGGTTCAGTTATTACATGATGCCTTTGGTTTGGCAGTTGTGACCCAATGATTGGGATTGTTTCGTATTTATTTGCTTTATTTTTAGTTGCGTCTATTCCTTTTGATTTGTTGTTTGAGCGTTGGTCGGATTGGACCTTTCAAGTGAACCGTCGACGGGAATCTTTGGGGGGGCTATTGGTCTCGTCAGGGGCATTGAAAAATACGATTCTGGCCATGGGCTTGGCCTTTTTGAAAGGGTATGGGCTACCTTTATTGACCGAGCAGTTGTTTTTTTATGATGAGTATTTGATTTATGTGAGTATTGTTTTGGTGATTTTGGCCCATTTATGTTCCATTTATACATTAGGTGCGCATCGTCGGCACTGGTTGTTGGTCATTTGGGGGGCATTAACCTATATGTATGTCCCGATGAGTTGGGTCTTTCCTTTAATTTTATTGGCCTTTGCTTTGATATTTAATTCCTTACACATTGCGTATTTATTAAGTTTGGTTGTGATTATGGTGGGGGTAGGCTTGTCTAGTTTGCCGTTGTTATATCTACCGTGTTTGATAGGGGTATTTGTGATGGTAATGGTGGTAGAGTGGGATTGTTTATTGGAACACTTTGGGGGAGAGTCGTGGACATTATTACGCTCTTTTGAGTGTCGGTCATGATAGGAGGACGTGCGTGATAAAAGGATTGTTTGAAATGGTCTTGCCGACGGTGGTTTTGGATTATTCCTTAGGCCCTTTATTACTTTGGCAGTGGTGTGGGGTGTTATTACTTGCTTTGTTGGGGCTTTTCACTTCTTGGCTGTTGGCCTTGCTTAGTCAGCGCTTTATTGAACGAGTGGCGGTCAAATTACCTGTTTTCTTGCCCATTAAACATCAGGTTGTATGGTCGTCGTTTCGCTTGCCCATTAACTTTTTGCTTTTGGGCTGGGTCTTGCTTTTTTGTTTTTCGGTGGTGGATCTTGGCCTGAATTCAGTGACGGTGTTGGTGGATATGGCCGCCGTTTTATCGACCCTTGGGGTGGTATTGGTCTTATGGCAGTTAAGTTCTGTGGTGCATGTATGGCTTATTTACCAGGCGTCGCTGACCACCTCCAAATTGGATGATATTTTAGCCCCGTTATTGGTCCGAATTTTACGGATTTTGGTGCTGGTCTTTGCCTTTGTGTCGCTGGCAGAGTTGTTTAATTTTCCATTGACCAGTTTAATTGCTGGGTTGGGGATTGGGGGGATTGCAGTGGCCATGGCGGCTAAAGATATTATTGCCAATTTTTTTGGGTCTGTTACGGTGTTAATGGACCGGCCCTTTCATATTGGGGACTGGGTTAAAGTGGATGGTGTGGAAGGGACTGTGGAGGAAATGGGGTTTCGATCGACTAAGATTCGGACCTTTTATGACTCTCAGATCACGGTTCCGAATTCTCGGTTATTGACCTGTGTGGTGGATAATATGGGGGCACGAACTTATCGGCGATTGAGTTGTAAGTTAGGGTTGGTTTATGAGACTCCTGCTGAGAAAGTGGAGGCCTTTTGTGAAGGGGTTCGGGAGTTGATTCGCTTGCACCCGAAGACGAGAAAAGATTATTTTATGGTCTATTTAAATGAAATGAATGAGTATTCGGTGGATGTATTGTTATATTGCTTTTTTGATGTGGCGGATTGGACCGAAGAGTTAAATGAGCGACATCGATTGTTATTGGATATTATGCGTTTGGCGCAAACTATTAATGTCTCTTTTGCCTATCCGACCCAACAGTTATTGATGAGTCGGTCATCCTCTATTATGGACCCGGATCCATTGGTGAGCCAGGAAATATTGGCGACTCAATGTCAAGATAGTGCCGAAGCCGCTAAGATGATCGTGAATCGGTACCCTGCCTCTTAAATACTATTAAGAGTGATATTGCTTTTCATAAATGTCCCTGTTCCAAATGCGATGGTCTTTTTGTTGGTATTGTAAAGTGTACTTTCAGCGATTATTCGGGACTTGGATATGGATTTGATGTGGGCGCTGGCCATAATGGGGCCTTGTTTGACGGGCCGGATAAACTCGATATTAAAACTGGCGGTTACTAAAAAGAACGCCTGTTCTTTGGATTGGGCTGCAAAGAAGGCGCTGTCATCTAAGAGTTTAAATATAATGGCGCCATGAAGGGCTCCACCGGAATGAAAATGATCCTGACTGACCGGGATCTCGAGTTGGGCAGCTCCGTCACTGATCTGGAGTTTGGGTTCAAACGGTTGGTTGACGGGGGCCTGTTCGTACATATGAATTAAGGCACTATAAAAAGGAGTGTTCTTTGTCATATATAAGAGATACCCCGTTATGCTCAGTATTAAACCTCTAATGATTGTTATTGGTTAAGATTATTAGATCGTCAAGTCGATTTGATTAAGGATAGGATAGGGGTATGAGAGGAATTTTATTAAATCATAAAAAAAAAGATCTTGGGTTTGACTGCTATTATTTAGTGGCCAGCTAATGACAGGGTGTGTGGCTTTGACGTATACTAATAGAATGAGTAGACAAGGGTCAAAATATCAGTTTAGACGGTCGTTGGCAGTGATTGGGAAGAATGGCTCTGGAAAGAGTATGATTTGTGCCTATTTGAAACAAAAAGGGTATTCGGTGATTTCCTTGTCTGATTTTGTTCGTGAGCAGGTGCGACGCTTAGGTCGAGATTTGGATCGGGATGCGTTAATTCAAACAGCCAATGAGATGAAGTCGGCCCATGGTCATGACTACTTGGCTCGTTTGGCTTTGGAAAAAGGGGCCCAGTTGGGTGCTGATCAAGTGGTATTTGATAGTGTACGACATTTATCAGAGTTTCAGTTATTGCAATCAGCCAATGTGACTTGTGTTGGCGTGGATGTCCCTGTCGATATTCGCTATCAACGGATTTTGGCGCGGCAATCAGAGACTGATCATGTGGATTTTGATACTTTTTGTGAGCAGGACCGTCGTGAAAGTGAGGGCCAAAGTTTGGGTCAACAACTTAATGAAGTCTTGGCAAATTGTCCTCAGATTCTTCAGAATGACCAAGATTTAGGGGCTTTATATATCAAGGTGGACCGGGTTTTGGCGGAGATGGCATGAAAGGATACCAAAATAGTTTTGAACAGTCGTCTTTATCGGTGATTGGTGGCACGCCATTAGAGGGTGAAGTGGCCATATCGGGGGCCAAAAATTCGGTGTTACCTATTTTGGCGGCGTCGTTAATGTTATCGGGTAAGACCCGGTTGCATAATGTTCCTCATTTAAAAGATGTGACGGTGATGTTACGGATGTTGAATGCATTGGGGGTCCGAGCTGAGTTTAATCATTCGGATGGGGTGACTATTTGGAACGAAAAAAAAGTTCGCCATTTGGCGCCTTATGATTTAGTGACAGCCATGCGAGCGTCATTTTTTGTGGCAGGGCCTATATTGGCTTGTCGTGGGTATGCGAAGATCCCTTTGCCGGGAGGCTGTTCGATTGGGGCTCGACCGGTGGATATTCATCTTAAAGGCTTTGAGGCTTTGGGGGCAAAAGTGGATATTGAACATGGTTTTGTGGGCTTGAAGGCAGATCGATTGGTGGGGACACGTATTCCCTTGTCTTTTCCGTCGGTGGGGGCTACTGAGAACTTATTAATGGCAGCCAGTTTGGCTGAGGGTGAGACGGTTATTGAGAATGCGGCCATTGAGCCCGAGGTGATGGATTTAATGAATTTTTTGAATAAGGGAGGGGCGAAGATCCAATTTGAGGTACCGAACTCTTTTCGTATTCAAGGGGTTTCAGGGTTAAAAGGGATTGATGAGTATCATGTGATTCCGGATCGGATTGAGGCGGGGACCTTTTTAGTAGCAGGGGCACTTACTGGGGGAGATATTCGCTTAACAGGGGTTCATTCTCAGGATTTGGGCTCGGTGTTAGCGCTGTTGCGTCAGGCAGGGGTGCATTTGGATGTTGAGGATACCTCGATACGGGTCAAAGGCGGGACACCTTTAATGGCTGTGGATTTTGAAACGGAGCCTTTTCCAGGCTTTCCCACAGATATGCAAGCGCAGATGATGAGTTTATTATGTGTGGCGACAGGTAAGAGCCGTATTAAGGAATCTATTTTTGAGAATCGGTACCGGCATGTCACTGAACTGAGTAAAATGGGGGCAGATATTTCGGTGGATGGCCAAGATACCATTGTGACAGGTGTACCGGAACTGAATGGGGCGTCTGTGACGATGTCGGACCTTCGAGCAGGGGCGGCATTGGTCATTTCGGCCTTGGCAGCGACAGGGGAGAGTACGGTTTTTGGATTGAGTCATTTAATGCGTGGTTATTGTGATTTTCCGGGGAAATTGGCCCAGTTAGGGGCTCGGATTATTCCGCGATAGGAAAGGAGTGAGTGATGAATCGTCATATTCAGTTTACGAAAATGCAGTCGTTGGGCAATGACTTTATTTTAATTGATGGGATTACTCAACGCGTGGATGATGTGATTGATGAGAAATTTGCCAAGGTGTTTTGTTCTCGTCGTTTAGGAATTGGGGCAGATGGTGTGATTGTGGTCTTATCGTCAAAGCGATCAGATTTTCGTATGTTAATTATTAATTCAGATGGCTCGGTCCCTGAAATGTGCGGGAACGGAATGAGTTGTTTTGCTAAATTTGTGTATGAGACTGGCTTGACCCAAAAAGATGTTTTTTCAGTGGAGACAGGTGCGGGGATTATTGTCCCGGTATTGAGTCTTCAAGATGGGAAAGTACTGTCTTTGGAAGTGGATATGGGGGCGCCTGAGTTTTTGACAGAACAGTTTATTGATCAAGGGGTCCCGGCCGAATTTGTTGATAAAGTTGTTCATATTGATCAGGGTAACTATGAAGTTAATGCCGTGAGTATGGGCAACCCTCATGCGGTGATTTTTGTGGATGAATTAAGGGCGATTGATGTTTCTGAACTTGGCCCTAAAATTGAAGCGTTGCCTCAGTTTCCTCAAGGGGTAAATGTTGAATTTGTTCAGATTTTGAATCGAGAAGAGATTCAAGTTGACGTATGGGAGCGGGGGGCAGGGGTGACCTTGGCCTGTGGGACAGGGGCCTGTGCGACGGTGGTGGCCGGGGTTCGTACTGGACGTTTGCAGCGCTCGGTACAGGTCCATTTACCTGGTGGGGATCTTCGGATTCATTATCAAGAGGATAATGACCGTGTCTTAATGCAAAGTAATTCCAGGACGGTATTTAAGGGCGAGCTTGATGCCTTGGTGACTCAATAAATGTCACAAAAACGTGTGTTTTTAATCGGGTATTTTTCTTCAGGAAATGTGGGGGATGATCGCTTATTAGGACAGTCTAAGCAGATTGTATGGACACGTTATCCTGGTGCTGAGATTCGGTATTTGGCTGCTAGGACGGCAGGTCAAGGGGTGGGGCGTTGGTCGATTTTGAAGTTGATGTTTACGATATTTCGATCAGAACATGTGGTTTTTTCAGGAGGAAGTTTATTTCAGAATCAGACTTCTCATCGTAGTTTTTATTATTATTGTACGCTGTTATGTATGGCCATTTTTTCAGGGGCAACAGTGACTTTTTTGGGTCAGGGGATTGGTCCTATTCAAGGGTGGTTGGCGAATACGGTGCTGAATATGTTGTTACCTTTTGTGCATTTACTTCATCTGAGGGATGTGGATTCTTATGAGCGTGTGCTCGGGCATGTGGAGATGCCTGTTTTGGGTCGAGATTTGGTTTTTTATCGGGCGTCATTACAGCAGAAGCTAGGTTGTCGATTGGGAATTAATCTTCGACCTGGTGTATTTTCGAAGGGAGTAGAGTTAGGGGTACGGGCTTTATATTCCTCAGAAGAACGGCCGATATTTTTGTCATTTTCAGATCAAGACGACGTTATTCTTGATGATTGGGGGCTGGGTCGAGCAGAGGGTGTTTGGGATATGGCCCAAGCGTGGGACTCAGATGAGCCTCGGATTGGGTTGTTAGTGGGGATGCGTTTACATGCGTGTATTTGGGCGGCCCTTAAGGGGGTCCCGTTTATTGCGCTTTCTTATGACCCTAAAGTTACCGCGTCTGCCCGATCCGCAGGTCAATATGTGTTGGATGCGTATACGGTTACACAGGACCAGTTTCTTGAAGCCCTTCTCTGTGTTCGTGCGGATTATAGTCGCTATCAGCAGTCGTTGTTGGCCATGGTCCAAGATGCTCAGGTTGACATGCGAGATTTAGAGCGGTTATTGGTTTAATGTCAGTCTTGTCTTTTGGTGAGTTATCAATTTCTCGACATTCTTTGGCTGAGGTTGTAGATGTTATTGATCAACAGATTCATCAGCCTGGTTTTCAAGAGGTAGTCACATTAAATACAGTGATGTTTGGTGTGGCCCTTTCGAGTCCTAAATTAATGGCGCAGCTGCGAGACTCTGCGCTAATCACAGCAGATGGGAAGGGTATTATTGGGGCGATTCGGTTGTTGGGGTTAGGATCTGTTCCTCAGGTGACCGGGGTGGGGCTACTTCCAGTGTTATTTGAGCGGCCTTATTCTTTTGTCTTGTATGGGGCCACGCCAGCAGTGATGGCACGGTTATGTGGACATATTCAGACGCATTACCCTAATGCTCAAATTAAAGGGGCCTCTCATGGGTTTTTGAGCGTTGAAGAAGAAGCTGAATTAATTGATCAAATAGGTGTGCTAAGGCCTGATATTGTCTTAGTGGCACAGGGTTATCCTAAGCAGAGCCTTTTTATAGATCAGCTTCGTCGTCGTTTATCTACGGGGGTTGGTATTGGGGTCGGTGGCGCGTTTGACGTGCTTTCTGGTTATCAACGACGGGCGCCTTCTTGGATTTGTGCCATGGGTTTAGAGTGGCTATATCGTATGATAGGTCAGCCTCGGCGATTTATACAGTTGTTGGATATGTTCCGGGTATTTTCTTGGGTGCTTGCTCAAAAATGGGGGAGGGGAGCTGTTCGCTGATTTGTGTGAGGTGATCTTTGGATAAGACAACAGTTTTGCTGTCTTCTTCAAGGATCGAATTGCCAAGTTGATATATTTCAGTGCGATGCTGGATGATTTCCCTTGTGTTTAGTCCCATGAGATTAAAAAAGGAGGTGTAGATGGGTTGGCTTTTTGAATTAATGGGAATGAGCATATGTTGGTGAAATCCGTCTTTGTATAAGTTATTGATGGCAAAACTACATAGGTCTTTGAGGCCTCCTTTTCTTCTATTCTTGTGTCCTGTAAGTAATGAAAATAAAGCGATGACGGGGCCTTGAAAGTCATCACTTAAAGAGTCGAAAAACGTGGGGATAACATTAGCGGATTTGGTATCAATAAGGGCACCTAAGGACCCGATTGTTTTTTGGCCTTGGTGTAGGCTAAAGGATTGACATAAGATGGGTGCTTTGGTTCTTTTTTTATAAAAACTAATCATTTGTAATATGGTTTTATCGTCTTGGTTTCCTGCAAGTTCATAAGGGATTGATTGGGGGTTGTATTCTCGAACAATTCGTTTATTAATGGCTCGATTAGTGAGGGGTATTCTTGGTTTGGGGACTCTTATGGGAGTTTGGGTGATACGTATGCCGGACAAGGTGCCTTTTCCTTTGTTTTTGATGGGAGCTTATGGCACTGGTCGTGTATTTTTTGTACCAAGTTTAATGTGGCTTTGGCTTACTCTGTGGGGGAATATTGTAGGTAGAGTGGTTGAACAATAATGTTATTAAATGGGCCTTTGGGCCTGATTTGTTATCAAAATAATGACGTTGAGTTTGGGTTTTTGGAGGGCGTTTATTTGATTAAATGGTTTACGAAGTGAGTTAAGTGAGGGATTTCTTCAATATTTTGGGCCAATGTTTTGCCCAGTTGTACCCCTTCTTGGTCGAAGGAATTGATATTCAGTAAAAAGCCTTCAAACATGACCTGGTTTTCAAAAAATGAGATTAAGGCGCCGAGGCTTTCTGGTGATAATTGGGTGGCGGTTAGGATCCGGCTGGGCCGGTTGCCATGAAAATGAGTGTTTAGATTGCTGCTTTCTTGGCCCATGGCCAGTGCATAGGATTGGGCGCTTAAGTTTTCTATTAATGCTCGTTGCATGTCAGGGTCATCGTTTTGACAGGTCTTTGTAAAGGCAATAAAGGTGGCAGGGGTAATATCACTGCCTTGGTGTAGCATTTGACCGAATGAATGTTGGAAATTGGTCCCGGTATCACCTATGATGACAGGGGCACTTGGATAAGGTAGTGCCTCAAAATTAAGGTCACATTGTTTGCCGTTACTTTCGCATTCCAATTGTTGAATAAAGTGAGGTAGGCGGGATAATGAAGAGCTATAGGGCAAAATCGCCTGGCTATTATAGGCTAAAATACAGCGCTCCCAAATTTGGATGCTAGCGGCCAATAAGCTCATGTTATGAAGTAGTTTGTGGCTTTGGGCATGCTGATCCATGTCGCGGGCCCCTTTTAGGACCCGTTCAAAAACATCGGGTGAAAAGGCCAAAGACAGTGTGCTTGCCCCAATGGCGGAGGTCACACTATATCGCCCTCCAATTTCAGGGCTCATATAAAAAATTTCTTGGAATAATCTCGCATTATCAAGGGGGCTGTTTTGGCAGGTGACCGCCAGGCATTGTGATTTGAATTGGGCAGGACTTATGTCATGGTTGTTGGCGTATTGGCGTAATGCGTTTAGAATTAGGGTGACTTCTTGAGTGCTTCCGCTTTTAGATTGAACAATAAATAATGTCTTATTGAGTGGGA
Source organism: Actinomycetota bacterium (assembly GCA_002716485.1). Classification (GTDB taxonomy): domain Bacteria; phylum Margulisbacteria; class Marinamargulisbacteria. The sequence goes on along the minus strand of PBBE01000022.1, from coordinate 15,447 downwards.
TTTCTTGGAGTTGGCTGTGGATATAATCCATATCGATATTGCTAATAAAGGTTACAGGGATATAAGGGAGACCTTGGCAAGTGGACCATACTTTTAATGCATCGTAAAGAAGTTGGGGCCCTAAGTGAGAGCCACCTGTACCGATATGAACGATATGTTCGGGTGGTGTTTGTTGTTGTTGATCATAATATCTTTGGAGTCGGCGTCGTTGTTGGGCGTCTAGGCTTGTTGAGTGGGCTTGTCGACTTTGTAGATGGGTCACAGCCCGGTTTTCACTTTTGTTAACAGGTTCATTATTAAGTAGTGCTGCTAGTTTTTCTGAGATGTGTTGGTCGTGACATAGCCCTTGAAGGTGGGTTAGGATGGGATCCGTGACCTGGCAGTGGGCATATGAAAAAGACAGATGAGGCCCTTTTATATGATATTTTTCAGTCCGACTGGGAGTGATTAGTTGTGATAGGGGGGGGAGTCGTTTACTAAGCTGGATGAGCCGTTGGTAGTGATCGTGTTGGTTAAGTGGCGACATTGTGTAGGGTCTGATTATAGAGGTAATGGATCATGTCTTCATGGAAGGGATGCAGCTCTTTTTTTCGTCGATGCATCATGGCTTTTGCAGTCTCAAGAAACTTTTTAAGGTCATGTCGGGTATATTGATTGGCGGTTCCCCAACTAAAGGGAGGAATGGACTGGTGATGGGTGGTGGTATTTAATAAAACACTGCCATATCCGATAATGGTTCCACTATTAATGGCGGTATTAATACTGGTTTTACAGTGGTCCCCGATCATGGCGCCAAGAAAGGGCATCCCTGAATCTTGAGGGCCATTTTGATGATGAACTTTAACCGTATTGTAATTGTTCTTGAGGTTGGATATGGTGGTTTGGGCACCTAAGTTGACCCATTCGCCAATATAAGAGTGGCCAATAAAGCCACTATGGGCTTTATTGCTATAACCGGCAATTACACAATGACTGACCTCACCTGCGATTTTGCAATGGGGGCCAATGGAGCTTTGTTTGATTTTGCCTCCTAAAATATGGGTGCCTTCGCCAATAAATAAGGGGCCCTCTAGTCTTGAATGGGACTCGATAGTGACATTTTTTTCGATATAGACAGGGCCGTTTTTTGCTGAGATAGTGACGAAGTCTTCGATGCGGGTGTTTTTGTCAATAAAAATATGGTTTTCGTCGTAAATAGCGGTAAATGGGCTGGTGCTGGCTTTAATAATGCCAGGTTGGTTATGAATCAAAAAATCTTGTTGGATATAGTCTAAGTTTAAATAAATGGGGTCCCAAGGGTCACTTAGTAAATGAACGTCACTGAGTTCTTTGCAGATGGTTTTAGTTCTCAGGTAATGGATTAAGTCTTTGGAATGGGGTACTTGTTCCAGCGCGCTTCTCATGAATTCTAATAATTCACCTTGTAAATAGGCGGCCACCAATTGTCCTTGGTGGGTAAAAATATAGTTATGTTCAGATTTAATGTTGGTGATCACTTGATAGGTGGTCTCATTCATTGCCAAGCGTCCGTTGATGAACATGCAAGGGGTTCCAATATTAATGGTGTTAATGGGGTAGTCTGGGTATTGAGATTTTAGTAATGGTTTAAGATGGGCCCGACAGTGTAGGCTAACATTGCTGTGACTAAAAAAGTGACAAATTTTGGAGATAAGTCGGTTGCTGCCTAGTAAAATGTCATAACATGCCCGTCCAAATGTAATGGGTAGTAGGGATTTATAGTGTTGGTCTTCAAAAATACAGATGCTAATCATTGTTCATTATTCTACAATATCTCTTGTGTAACCGTACAGAACAATCTTGGATAGGGGGAAAAGGGTGTGGTTGATGACGGTGTCTTGTTTTCTGGCAAAGCAGGGCCTTGTTTGGTATCCTAGAGGACATGATTAATTATAGGAGTCGTCACTAGTGAGCATTTGGCATTCTTCTAAATCGTATTGGGCCCGATGGACGGCATATAAAATTCAGGTGAAAGCCCAGTCTTTTTGGCGATATGCGGTTTTGGATCTAGTAGAGACCATTTTAGTGGCTGGGATTGCGGCTTTATTGATTCGACATTATCTTATCCAGACGTCGGTGGTCCCCACAGGATCAATGATCTCAACTTTAAATATTGGGGATCGGTTATTTGTGAATAAGGTTTTATATCGTTTTGTAGACCCTGTGCGTGGCGATATTGTGGTCTTTGAATCGCCCCATGGGGATGGTAATGAGTATGTGAAGCGATGTGTGGGGGTTCCTGGCGATACGATTTCGGTTCGGAAAGGCTATATTTATATTAATGATCAGCAGTTGGTTTTCCCAGGGGTTATGATCCAACGAGATTATAGTTCTTTTGGTCCTGAGCTGCTGGGAGAGGGTGATTATTTTATGATGGGAGATAACCGAAGTAATTCCCAAGACTCTCGTTATTGGGGCACTGTCTCTCGAGAAGATGTGGTGGGCAAGGCATGGTTTACGTTTTGGCCTTTTTCGAGAATGCGGGTTCTCCGCTAGGCGGTTTGGGACGTGATGATGCCAGAGATTCAATTACAAGTTAATGGTGAGGACTATCAGATTCAAGTAGAGTCGATAACGATTTTAGGGTTATTATCTTATTTGGGTGTTTCGCCAAATGGTAAGTTGGTGGAACTTAATCAAGACCATATTTTTCGTTCAGGGCAATTTGATGATATTTATTTATCTTCAGGTGATCGTATTGAGTTGATTCAATTTATGGGTGGCGGCTCCTGATAAGGGGGTACTTGATTGGGTTTTTATTAATTTTAATAAGGCCGTATTTTTGTTTGTATTGTAGGGCCTTTATCGGCTGTTTTTGATATAAATGATGTAAATGCGATGTTAGTGCTAAACTTATAAGTTAAACCCGGTTTTAAAGAGGATTTTTGGGACGCCCTTATGTGCTATTTAATGCAGATTAATTGGTAATAATTGCTTCAAATATTGGAGCAAAAGATAGTCTTAGATTAAATTTATCTGTAGGATCTGTAGGAATTGTATGTCAAATCTAGGAAGAGTTAAATTGGCAGTGAAATAAAAACAAGGGGGCTCAAACGATTAAAATTTTAGAGCGCATGAGGGGGCAGGTTTTTAATGGGGAATCGATGAAAGATTTGGGTGTTAGCTTAAGGGTGACTAGCCTCGCTGTTTGTGTTATACTAATGACTTGAAGTGTATATATTCTTGAGGAGATCGTATGACACAAAACTATAAAGCAGATCAGATTAAAGTTTTAGAAGGGCTAGAAGCGGTTCGTAAGCGGCCGGGTATGTATATTGGTTCGACGGGTAAGCCGGGTTTGAATCATTTGATTTTTGAAGTGGTGGATAACAGTATCGATGAGGCCATGGCTGGATATTGTAAGACCGTTGAAGTTGTGATTGAGAAAGATAATATTGTTCAAGTTACCGATGATGGCCGGGGTATTCCCATTGATAAACATAAGGAAAAGGGGGTCCCAGCGGTTGAAGTGGTGATGACCACTTTGCATGCAGGGGGTAAGTTTGAAGGGGAAGGGTATAAAGTTTCAGGGGGACTTCATGGGGTAGGGGTATCTGTTGTTAATGCGTTGTCAGATTGGTTGGAAGTCACAGTTCGACGTGATGCTAAGCAATACCTGCAAACGTACTATCGAGGAACGCCTAAAAAAGAGGTGGGTGAAACCACGCCTTATGAGGGTGCTGATACGGGGACTAAGGTTCGGTTTAAGCCGGATGCCACGATTTTTGATGATATTGAGTTTACCTCTGAAGTGATTGATCATCGACTTCGAGAGCTGGCTTTTTTAAATCCAGGGGTTCATATTGTTTATAAAGATTTAAGAGGCGAGGAGCCGGTGGAGCAATCTTATCGGTATGAAGGTGGGATTAAGTCGTATGTGGAGTTAATGGATGAGAATAAGACGCCATTATTTAATCCGCCCATTTATATGAAAAGTCAGAGGGAAGAATATGAAGTGGAAGTGGCGTTTCAATATGTGAATGACTATTATGATGAAAATGTGTTGTCATTTGCCAATAATATTCGGACCAGAGAAGGGGGAACCCATTTGTCAGGGTTTCGAACTGCGTTAACCCGAGTGGTTAATAACTTTGCTCGAAAGTATGACTTATTAAAAGATAAGAAGACGCCTTTGTCAGGTCAGGATCTTAGGGAAGGCTTAACGGCGATTATTAGTGTAAAGTTGCATAACCCGCAGTTTGAAGGGCAAACCAAGACCAAATTGGGGAACTCTGAAGTGAAAGGGATTGTGGACTCATTAATTGATCAGGGCTTATCGGATTATATTGAGATGAATCCCAAAGTAGGTAAATTAATTGTAAATAAAGCTTTGGTGGCCCAGCAAGTGAGGGCGGCGGCTCGAAAAGCTCAGGAGCTGGTCAGACGAAAGTCTTCGTTAGAGAGTACGACTTTGCCTGGGAAGTTGGCTGATTGTTCGGATCGTGACCCTAGTAATTGTGAAATTTATATTGTTGAGGGAGATTCAGCGGGTGGCTCAGCTAAGCAGGGTCGGGACCGGAACTTTCAAGCCATTTTGCCACTTCGTGGAAAAGTGTTGAATGTTGAAAAGGCGCGATTGGATAAGATTTTAGCCAATGAAGAGATTCGTACTTTAATTACGGCCATTGGGCCAGGCGCGGTGTCCGGTTTATCTCAAGAGCCGGTGAATGGGGATGGTGGCGAAGAGGTGGACGAAATTAAAGTGGTCTTGGAAAAATTACGGTATCATAAGATTGTGATTATGACGGATGCCGATGTAGACGGGGCCCATATTCGGACCTTGTTATTAACCTTTTTCTTTCGACATGCCCGTCATATTATTGAAGCTGGGGCGTTGTATATTGCTCAGCCGCCTTTGTATTTGGTTAAAAAAGGTGCCAAGCGGGTTTATGCCTATAATGACGATGAACTTGAATCGACGTTAGAAGCGTTGGGTCGTGAGAAAGCTGGGATTCAGCGCTATAAAGGATTGGGGGAAATGAACCCTGATCAGTTATGGGAGACGACGATGGATCCGGATAAACGAAGTATGTTGCAGGTGAATATGGATGATGCCGAACAAGCGGATGAAGTGTTTTCTGTTTTAATGGGTAGTGAAGTGGAGCCAAGGAAGGCATTTATTGAAAAATATGCCCGTCAGGTCCGCTGGATTGATGTGTGAGGTGAGGAAGACATATGGATGATCAACAAGAAATTTTAATGCCAGAACAAGAAGGGGTCCGTATGGACGGGGTGTCATTGATTGATATTAATGACGAGATGAGAAAATCGTATTTGGAGTATGCCATGTCCGTTATTGTCGGACGGGCCTTGCCGGATGTGCGTGATGGTTTAAAGCCTGTGCATCGTCGGATTTTGTATTCGATGTATGAGTCGGGGTATACCTCAACTCGGGCCTATAAGAAATGTGCCAGAATTGTGGGTGATGTCTTAGGGCGTTATCATCCTCATGGGGATACTGCGGTCTATGATTCGTTGGTGAGAATGGCGCAGGATTTTTCCATGCGGTACATGTTAATTGATGGCCAGGGTAACTATGGGTCTGTGGATGGCGATAATGCGGCGGCCATGCGGTATACAGAAGCCAGAATGGCTAAGATTAGTATGGCCTTATTAACGGATATTGAAAAAGAAACCGTTGATTTTGGACCTAACTTTGATGAATCTTTGGAAGAGCCGAAAGTATTACCGTCTAAATTGCCTGCTTTGTTACTTAATGGAACGGCTGGAATTGCGGTGGGGATGGCTACGAATATACCGCCTCATAATTTGACAGAGTTGATGAATGGGATTTGTGCCTATATTGATCAGCCGGATATTTCAGTGCCAGAATTGATGACCCATATTTCGGGTCCTGACTTTCCTACTGGGGGTGAGATTTGTGGGAATGAAGGGATTATTAAGGCCTATGAGACGGGTCGAGGATCTGTTCAGATTCGATCGATTATTGAATATGAAGAAACCAAAAAAGGTAAAGATGTCATTATTGTGAAAGAGTTGCCGTATCAGGTGAATAAGGCCAACTTGATTATGAAGATCGCGGAGTTGGTTCAAGATAAAAAGATTCCAGGGATTTCGGACCTTCGAGATGAGTCTGATCGGAAAGGGATGCGGATTTATATTGAATTGAAACGAGATGCCTCACGAGAAGTGGTATTGAATCAATTGTTTAAGCATACCCAAATGCAAAATTCTTTTGGGATTAATATGGTGGCCTTGGTGGGAGGGATTCCTCAGACCTTGAATTTAAGACAAGTAATTGGTCATTTTGTAGATCATCGTCGTGAGGTGGTGGTTCGTCGGACCCAATATGAGTTAAAAAAGGCCAAGGAGCGTTTGCATATATTAGAAGGGCTTCGAATTGCTTTAGAAAATATTGATGCGATTATTGCCTTAATTAAATCAAGTAAGAATACAGAAGAGGCTCGGTCTGGCTTGATTGAGAAATATGAACTATCTGAACGGCAAGCCAATGCCATTTTAGATATGAAACTTCAGCGATTAACGGGTCTTGAGCGGGATAAGATCGAGTCGGAGTATAAAGAGTTATTATTGCGGGTCCAAGACTTGGAAGATATTTTGGCCAATGAGTCACGTGTATTAGAGATTATTAAGACTGAACAGATGGAGATTCGAGATCAGTTTGGTGACGAGCGACGTAGTTCCATTGGGGCTTCAGTGACCAATATGAGTATTGAAGATTTGATTCCGAACCGACAAGATGCGGTTTTATTTTCTAAAAATGGCTTTGTGAAACGAATGGCAGTGGATGCCTTTAGATCTCAACGTCGTGGGGGTCGGGGCGTGAGTGGAATTAAGACACGAGGCGAAGATGTGATTCGTCAGTTGATTGTCGCCAATACCCATGACTATTTATTATGCTTTTCGAGTAAGGGACGGGTCTTTAAGATTAAGGTCCATCAGGTGCCGGAGGCATCAAAGCAAGCCAAAGGGATATCGATCGCTCACTTTCTTCAAATGGAGGAAGGGGAAGAATTGAGTACGGCGATTCAGGTTTCAAGTTTTGATACCGATGATTATTTGTTTATGACGACCCAAAAAGGGGTGGTCAAAAAGACCGAGATTAAGGCCTTTGTTCATTTTAAGAATCGGCCCATTATTGCCATTAATTTGGATGAGGGGGATCGATTACGTTGGGTGAATAAGACCACGGGTAATAAAGATATTATCTTGGTGACGTCGGCAGGAATGGTCATTCGATTTGAAGAAGAACAGGCACGGCCTTTAGGTCGTTCTTCACGTGGGGTTAAGGGCATCAAGATTAAAAACGAAGATGAATTGGTGAGTATGAATGTCTTGGATCGTGAGGAATCGAAACTTCATTTGTTAGTGATTACCAAGCATGGCTATGGTAAGAATATGAAAGTGAGTGAGTTTCGGTGTCAGAAGCGGGCTGGGATTGGGGTTAAGTGTATCAAGTTTCGTAAGACCGTCAAAGGTGATGTCGTTAAAGATGCAGTGATTTCTACCAAAGACCATGAAGTGATGATGGTTTCTGAAACAGGGGTCATGTGTCGACAGGCGATAGGGACCATTTCCACGCAGCGTCGTGAATCTCAAGGGGTTCGGGTCATGAAGCTGGATGATACTGATTTTGTTCAGGCCATGTCTGCAGTGGAGCGTGAAGAGGGCTTAGAAGAACAGTCGTAACGGTTTTTTGAGTTTAAAGGGGTTCATGTGAGTCAAGGGAGAATGCGATTCAAGGGCCGGTCTTTTCAAAAGATCAGTATGTTTCTTAAGCTGGGGCCGTTGATTATTTCGGGCTTGTTATTTTTATTCTTGTTATTGATTTTTGGGATCTGGTATCGGCAACATGCGGCGGTGCTGGTGTTTGAAGATACGAATTTAGAAGTGGCTGTTTTGCGTCAATTGGATCAAGAGAAGGGACCGGTTCTGAGGAGGAAGGGGGATCAGATTCGGTCTTTAAATGCATCTAATTCTCAGATTCAGTCATTGAAAGGGATAGAGGGGTTACATGCATTGCGGGAGCTGTCCTTGGCCCATAATCAGGTGACTGAGCTTGAGTCATTAATGGGCTTACAAGAGCTGGAGGTTTTGGATTTATCTCATAATCAGGTTAGTGATTTGACGTCTATTGTGAGCTTGAAAGGGCTTAGGCAGTTGGTCTTGGATGATAATCAGATTGTGGATGCGTCTGTGTTAGCGCGCTTGGAGAATTTGGAGCGCTTATCTTTGGCTAAAAATCAATTGACGGGGGCATGGTTTTTGATGGGGATGAGTGGCTTGAAACGATTGGATATGAGTTATAATCGGATTGCAAACTTGGGTGGGATATCTAAATTGACGGGCTTGGAGGCGTTGCTTTTAGCGGGGAATCGATTGATGTACTTGAAGGGGTTGGATCGTTTGATTAATTTGCAATATTTGGATATTGGTAAAAATCAGGTACGCTCTATTAAGGAATTACAGTTTCTGAAACAGTTGCGGTATTTGGATTTGAGACATAATCAGATCGCTAGTTTGACCCCGATTCAATATTTACTGCAAATGGAGGAGTTGAATGGCTCTTATAATGCCTTTAAGTCTTTAGTTCCGATCCAATATATGGTACGGTTACGGGTCTGTTATATGAGGGGGAATGGCATTAAGGATGTTTCTGTGTTTCGTCGATTAGATCAGTTACAGTTTTTGGACTTACAGTATAATCAGATCCAAGATGTGGAGCCATTGAGTACCTTGCAGCAATTAGAGCATTTAGAGTTATCTAGGAACCTGATTTATGATATTGAACCGATGATGGGGCTATCAAATTTAACTCAGCTTCACTTGAATCAAAATAAGATTCGGTATTTGCCAGATATGCGGGCCTTATCATCCTTACAGACGTTATCGTTATCTCATAATATTATTTCTAATATTTTGCCGCTGTCTCAACTAACACAATTGTCTTATTTGAATTTAAGGGCTAATCAGGTAGGTTCAGTGGATGCGTTGGCGGGTTTAGAACGCTTGGAATGGGTATCGGTTGCCCGAAATCGTATCGAAGATATATCTGTGTTTCAAGGGTTAACGGCATTGCGGCAGTTACAGGTCATGGATAATCGTATTAATCAGGAAGATGTGGCGGCTCAAGAGATATTTGGACAACTAAAGGCCCGTGGTGTAAGTGTGACTTATTAGTCTATAAAGTCGGGGCCTTTTAGAGATTGGTCTTGTCGGTAGAAGACAAAACTGGCGTCTAGGTGGATTTTGTCGGCATTATTGAAGATGAAATTATCGCCTAAACGAAATTTTTCAAAATTGGTAAATTTGAAGGAATCGTCTAATAAGCGTTTATCTTCGTTATTGAATTTGAACTTAAAGTCCAGTCGGAACTTATCTTGGTTGGTGAATACAAAGTCGTCGCCAAGGAGATGTTTATCTTCGTTTTTAAATTTAAATGTATTGTCTAGTCGAGATTTATCGGCGTTAGTGAATGTAAAGTCGCTGCTTAAGCGGGCTTTGTCGTCGTTTTTGAATCGAAAGCTAGGATCTAAAAGTGATTTATCTTCGTTGGTATAGATAAAACTGGCATCGAGTTTCTCCTTATCGTCGTTAGTAAGTTTGATGGCGGTTCCGAACCGGGGTTTATCGGCATTACTAAAGGTATAATCGTCGGATAGTTGGTCTCGGCTATCAAAGGTAAAGTCGGTGCCTAGTAGGGCTTTGTTTGTATTATTGAAGATGACGTTTCGCTCTAATAGTCGTTTATCAGCGTTATTGAATCGGAATGAGGGGTCTAATTTTGAGGGGTCATTAATATCAATTTTGAAGCTTGGCCCTAAATGAACTTTATCCTCGTTTCTTAGTTTGACAGAGGCCCCTAATAAGTGGCGCTCCTGTTCACTTAGTGTCAGATCGTCGCCCATTAAGTCCATATCACCTTGTTCGAATTTGAAGTTGTTGCCGAGTAATTGTTTATCATTTTGTGAGAGTTTAAATGAGCTTCCTAATAGTGACTTGTCGTTATTGTTGATGGTGAAGGAGGGATCTAAAAGGGCTTTGTCGGTATTTTCAAATTTAAAGTTTTGGAGTCTAGGCTTATCGGCATTTGTAAATGTAAAGTTGGGTCCTAAGTGTACTTTATCGCTGGTAGAAAATAAGTAGTTGGAATCGAAGTAGAGTTTGGAGTCGTTATTGAAGCGTAGGGTGTCATCAAAGTATCCTTGATCGGCATTGGTGAAGGTGAAGTCGCTGGCCAAGTGTTGGAGGTCTGTATTGGTGAATTTGAAACTGTTACCTAATAGGGCTTTTTCATTTTGTGAGAAGGTGAATGTGCTGGCCAGATGCTTTTTGTCTTGATTTTCGAACTTAAATTGATTATCAAGTTTGCCTTTGTCTGTATTTACAAAGGTAAAGGTATCGGATAGTAGGCGTTTGTCAGTGTTACTGAATGTAAAGTCGGCACTTAAAAAGGATTTATCGGCGTTACTTAGTTGGATATTTGGGCCAAGTAAGGACTTATCGTCATTGTTTATGACTAATGAGGCGTCCCATCGGAATTTGTCTGTATGTTCAAATTTGAAACTGGAGCCTAATCGGGATTTGTCTGCATTGGTGATCTTAAAGTCAGGGCCCATGAGGGCTTTTTCGCTGTGTTCAAATTTGAAGCTTGGGTCTAGTTTTGTTTTGTCGTTATTGCTGAATGAGAAGTTACTGGATAAATAGGACTTGATTTCATTTTGGTAAATAAAGGTGTCGTCTAGCCATGATTTTTCAGTGTTAGTGAGTGTCCATGTACTGCCCCACCATTGGGTTTCACTATTTTTAAATTTAAATGTATTGGCAAGGTGTTCTTTGTCGGTGTTTTCGAATCGGAAATTGTCATGGAGCCAGTATTTCTCATGGTTGTTAAATTGAAAATCGTTAGCCAAATGGACCTTGTCTTTGTTTTCGAATTTGAAGGAGGGCATTAAGAGTGATTTGTCGGAATTAGAAAAGGTAAAGCTAGGATCCAGGTGTGTTTTATCAGTGTTAAGGAGTTTGAAGGTGAGGCCAAAATTTGCTTTGTGTTGGTTGGTGAAACGAAGACTATCTCCAATGTGCTTTTTGTCTGATTGCTGGAATTTTAAACTGGTACCGATATGGGGTCGGTCAGTATTTTCAAATTTAAAATCACTGGCCAGCTTTGGTTTATCGACTTGTTCGAATTTGAAGTTGTTGTCGAGGTGGTCTTTGTCGCTATTGGTGAATTTAAAATCGTCGCCGAGTCGTGATTTTTCATTGTTTGTAAAGGTAAATGTCTCGCCAAGGTGGCGTTTGTCTATATTGTCGAATATAAAGGTATTAGCCAAGTGCTTTTTATCAGTGTTTTCGAAGGTAAGGTCACTGGCCAGGTGGTGTTTTTCTGTGTTTAAGAATACAAAGTCAGGGCCGAGTCGGATTTTATCAGGGTTAGAGAAGGTGAAACTTGGGGCGAGTAGCGTTTTGTCTTGGTTGTTAAAGATAAATGTGCTACTAAAATTGGATTTGTTTTCATTACTGAATTGAAAGTCACTGTCTAGATGTGCGGCTTTGTCTGGGTTATAGAACTTGAAGTCGCTACCGATATGGACTTTGTCGCTGAGCTTAAATTTAAAATTTGTTCCGATTCGATGTTCGTCTTCATGGTTAAATTTGAAATCGGAGCCAAGCCACTTTTTATCTTCTTGGTTGAAGATAAAGTTGTGGGCCAGGTGCTTTTTATTATCGTGTTGGAATTTGAAGTCGGGACCTAAGCGAAACTTTTCGTCATTATTGAGTGTGAACGTGTCGGCCATATGGTGTTTATCGTCGTTCATGAAGATAAAGTCGGCACCTAATCGGGCCTTTTCATTGTTCGTAAATGTGAAGTCACGGCCAAGCCAATTTTTGTCGCTATTGTTGAAAATAAAATCGGTACTTAGATGGGATTTGTCAGCGTTATAAAAACGGAAACTTTGACCTAATCGGTATTTTTCACTATTACTAATCGTAAATGAATCGGCCATGTGGATTTTATGAGTGTTTTCGAAGATAAAGTCGGGGCCTAATCGGACCTTTTCTAGGTTAGTGAAAGTGAAGCTGCTTCCTAAGTTAATTTGGTCGTTTTTATTGAAAATAAAGTCATTGGTGAGATGATGTTTATCGATTTGTTCAAATTTAAATGTAGTGCCGATACGGTGTTTTTCTAGATTAGAGAAGGTGAAGTCCTTGGCCAAATTAATCTTTTGTTCGGCGTCAAAAACGAAGTCATTACCTAGTCGATATTTTTCTTTATTGGAGATGGTGAAATCTTTTCCTAAATGAATTTTTTCTTTGTCATTAAATATAAAGTCATCGCCTAGATGGGATTTATCTGCTTGGTCAAATTTAAAATTGCTACCCAATAAGTGTTTTTCATTATTCATAAAGATAAAGTCGTCGGTGAGTAAGAATTTTTGTTCTTGGTCGAATTTGAAGTCGTTGCCAAGTAAGGTGGTTTTCTCGGTATTGGAGATCGTAAAATTGCTGCCTAAATTGAGCTTATGACGGTCAAAAATACGGACTTCTTTGGTCCAAATAGATTTATCGATATTGCCAAATTTGAAGCTGCTTGATAATTTGTCTAACATTTCTTGGTCGTATTTGAAGTCGATACTCATTTGGTCTTTCATTTTTTGGGTGAATTCAAAGTCGTTACTAAATTTTTCTCGGACCCGGTTATCGATAACAAAGCCGTCTTCAAAGGCATCAATTTCTTTTGAAAAGACCATATCGGCAGGATATGGGCAATTTTTGGGGAAAGTGAAGCCGTCTTGGTAGCTGATTTCATTGGTATTGGGCATGGGGTAACCGTCTTTAAAGGCGATATTATTGGGTAAAATGAATTGGGGATCGTATTTGAGGGCCTTTTCTTTGGAAAGTTCATACCCTGTTTCAAATTTCATTCCCTTGCTAAGGGTCATCTCTTTGGCCAGTTCGGCCCCTTTTTTGATGATCATATTATTAGGAAGTCTGTTTTTGTATGCGTAGCTGTTTTGTAATTGGAAGCCGCTTTCGAAGCTGGTTTGGGTTTGGAGTTTGGTTGTATCACTGAGAAAAAAGCCGTCGTGAAGGTGTGCTTTTTTAGGAAGGGTTTGAATATTATTGGGGAGTTTGATTCCGCGATGGAAATGGGTGTTTGGTGGTAATTTTATATTGGCGGGTAAGATAATTTGGTTGTATTGGGTATCAAATTTTTTGGGGAGCTTGGGTAACTGAAGGCCTTCTTCAAATTCCGATTGGTTAATGATTTGGTGACTTTTTTCATAGATCGAGGCATTTAGCTGGTCGATGCTTTGGGCGAGTATGGGGTGGTGGACTTTTAATGCGATGAGTTTTTCCTTGCTGGCATATTTTTGCTCTAGGTTAGACAGTACAGGGTTGTTAGCAGCCTCAGATGTTTTGGGGATGGCGATGCTCGGGATATCGATGGTTTTACTTTGCTCGATGATGGCTTTGATGGGCTCATGTAACTTTTTGAACTGCTCGTCTAGTGCATCGCGATGGGTTGCAAAGTCATCGGTTTTTCCTAATAGGTCACCGACGGCATCTTGGATGCTTTGTTGCATACTATTGGCAATATAAGTGCTGCGGCTATTGATCGGGGTCGGTTCATCGATACTGCTTAGATAGCTACTTAAGTGTAGCCGTTCGTGGTCATTGTCTTTACTTGCTTGGATGATGATATTGCTGGGTAATGAGTTTGGGTTTTCTACTTTAATTTCATATTCGCCGTTGCTGTTACTTATGGTGCTAGGAATATCGGGCAGAGGCTGGAATGTGAGTGGGTCAATGAGTTCAATTTTAGCTTGAGCGATGGGTGTTTCAACGAAGATGGGTTGTAGTTGTGGGGTGCTGGAGATGGGCTGACTACTAAATTGGCTTGTGGTTTGGCTTACGATTCCGGTGATTTTAGATTGGGTGTTTTGGGATGGATTGGAGTTTGATTGACCGCAACTGGAGACGAGTAGAGACGCCCCTAGCAAGCACCATGCAAGTAGGGGTTTGTATCTGATTGGAATAAGCTGCGGTTGAACATGTTTAGCCATGCGCTTTTCCCCCTTATTATAGGGATACCCATGATTTGCTGATTTTAAACATTCAATTTTATTGATTTTATATTTAAATTCTCTGGTGTTTTTGTGGGGCATTATTTGGTTGGGAGTTTCGTTTTTTGGGGTTTAAGGGGAAGACGGGCGGAAGAAAATTGTTGGACTATCATGAATGCATGATAGAATGAAATTGATTCCAATTGCAGAAAGAAAAAAAAGAGGAATATCAGAAGAATGCTCGCCCATCTCCCCCATGGGTAGTTATACCCTTGTTCAATGAAGTTTAAACATGCTATTTTTGGGAGTTGTGATGAGTCGTAGGAAATGGGTGTCTTATATTGGGATTCTTGGGTTGACTTTAGTGGTTTTGGTGGGGGCCTTGGTGGCCAATATGAAGGCCTTGGCTATTAATCGGGAACGGCAGGTGATTCTTCGTGAGGTCCGTCAACTTGAGAAAGAGAATCGGGTTTGGAGTTGGAAGTGGTGTCAGCCAACCGATTGGCGAATATTGAACGGGTGGCTAAGGAACGGTTGGGGATGACTGAGCCAGGTAAGGTTCGGTTTTTGGTGTCGAAATGAAGATTGATTCGAGTGCGTATCGTGGTTTGTTATGGGTCGTTTGGGGCGTGGTGCTTTGCTTGATCTTACGCTTGTTTTATTTGCAGGTGATTCGTCATGATCAATATGCAGAAAAGTCTCAAGATCAGATGGAGCGTTTGATTAAGATTTATCCGAATCGAGGTAATATTTATGATCGACATATGACCCCTTTGGCATTGACGCAGGCTGGATATTCGGTATATGCGTTACCAGATAAAATAGAGAATCAATGGGTGTTTGCTAAGAAAATAGCCCCTTATTTGGGGACGACTCGGAAGGATTTGACCCGTTTATTTAATCAGAATAAGGCGCCTTTTCTTTGGTTGGACCGGTATGTGAGTCCTAAGGTTAAACAGGCCATTCAAAATGAGGGCTTGGAGGGGGTGGGTTTTATTGGGACCAATCAACGGGTGTATCCCCATCAGGAATTGGCTTCTCATGTGTTGGGTTTTGTGGGGGTTGATAACCAGGGGTTGGCGGGCTTGGATTATGGCTTTGACCAGGATTTGAAAGGGTCGCCTGGAAAAATTATTGTGGAAGGGGATCCTCGTGGCTATCAGCTCGTGTCCGGACAAAAGAAATTGATTCCTGCGGATGATGGGGTGCATTTGGTGACGACTTTGGATGAGTTTATTCAGTATTCTGCACAACGGCATTTGCAGGCGGGGGTTGAGGCGCAATCGGCGGCTGGGGGTCAAGCGATTGTGATGTCGGCTAAAACGGGGGATATATTGGCCATGGTGGATTATCCGACTTTTAATTCTAATGACTGGAA